>NZ_SZWS01000053.1:136163-137921 GCF_005281245.1 Citrobacter sp. wls826 | reverse complement strand
CCGCCATACGGCGGGCGTTCGGGTTGTAAGGACGCTGTACCGGCATGGCCCACAGCTCAACGGTGAAGCCTTTATCCTGACCCGCTTCCTTCAGCAGCGCTTTAGCCTTTTCAGGATCGTAGGTGTAGTCTTTAACGTCGTCGTTATAGCCCCACATGGTCGGTGGGATCAGGTTTTTCGCGGCAACGCCAGCGCCCTGATATACCGCTTTAATGATGGCTTCTTTGTTCACCGCGTAGGTCAGCGCCTGACGGACTTTCACGTCATCAAACGGTTTCTTCTCGGTGTTGAAAGAAAGGTAGCCAACGTTCAGACCGGCCTGCTCCATCAGGTTAATGTTTTTATCCTGCTTCATGCGCGCGATATCTGCCGGGTTCGGGTACGGCATCACCTGGCACTCGTTCTTCTGCAGTTTGGCGTAACGCACGGAAGCGTCAGGCGTAATGGAGAAGACCAGACGGTCAATCTGTGGCTTGGTGCCCCAGTAACCTTCGAATGCTTTATACAGAATACGGGAGTCTTTCTGGTACTGCTGCAGCTGGAACGGACCGGTCCCAATTGGGTTCAGATCCACTTTCTCCGGGGAGCCGGCTTTCAGCATGTTGTCTGCATATTCTTTGGAAAGAATAGAAGCGAAGTCCATCGCCAGGTCAGCCAGGAAAGGCGCTTCCGGGCGAGTCAGCACGAACTGAACGGTTTTATCGTCCACTTTTTTCACTTCGGAGATCAGATCTGGCAGACCCATCCCTTCGAAGTATTCATAGCTACCGCCAGAGACTTTGTGGTACGGGTTCTGGGCATTTTTCTGACGATCGAAAGAGAACACCACGTCATCGGCGTTTAAATCGCGCGTCGGTTTGAAATCTTTGTTGTCCTGCCACTTCACGCCCTGGCGCAGGTGGAAGGTATAGGTTTTACCGTCTTCGCTGATTTCCCACTTCTCAGCAAGGCCCGGGATCACTTCAGTTGTACCGGTTTTGAACTCGACCAGGCGGTTATAGATCGGTACGGAGCTGGCATCATAGGTCGTGCCAGAGGTGAAAAGCTGTGGGTTAAAGCCTTCAGGAGATCCTTCTGAACAATAAACCAGAGTTTTAGCCTGTACGCTTGCGGCGCAGGTCATAGCCACCAGGCTCAGACCAAGCTTCAGCATCCCTGACTTCTTCAAGGAAATACTCATTCTTCTGCTCCAAATGTGATGTTTGTTGTTTTACCCTTTGCAGTGGGTTTGCACCGCCTGGCCTTTTTTGTTTTTTACCCGGCCGGGTCGGCGTTAAGAGGATAGGGATTCCGTTCACATAAGCGACTGAGTTGCAGTGCGGATTCTCCATGAAATGCCCCTCATGCCCTACAATCTGTCAACAGAATGTGAAAACGTCAATACAGGTAACCGTGATTTACACCAACGGTGAGAATTCGCAAACAAAGATTAAAAAAAGTGCAGAAGGACATTTTCAGCAGGGAAATTTGTGCTACGCGCACTATGCCAGAATAAACATCTTCATATTTCGCAACATTTGGTGATTAACATTTATGCAAATTATTAAAACTTTCTAAATTAATGCTGCATATCTGAGCGATTAATGCCATGAACGCTAAAGCGCACAGCGGAAAATGCCAGGTTCAGCCATAAGTAGCGCAAAAAAAGTTTCAAGCAAATATAAAAAAAGGCAATGGAATATGTCACAGAATCGTTAACAGTCAGTGGGAAGTGGTGCACAATTTTTGCAGATAAAAGGAAGGTCAATTTTGGTCGGT
>NZ_SZWS01000053.1:127585-135085 GCF_005281245.1 Citrobacter sp. wls826 | reverse complement strand
TCACAGGAATATCCACGGAACGCGGCCAGGTTTTTCTCCTGGGCGAGCCTTGGCGTGGTATTTCGCTCATAGCCAAAAATCCCCATATGGTCCCAGCGGGTGGTTTCGCCGATAATAAAGACCACATAGGTGTCGTCGAGATTCTTAGGCTCAACATAGGTAAATTTCTTCGCCGGGTTCATCAGCGATTTGTTGTCTGAGGATTCATCCACCTGTGCCCAGGCGTACAAACCCAGCGCAGAGAGCCAGTTTGACGGCAAGTAAGAGTTCGCCACAACCCCGCCATAGCTGGGTAAATCGATACCTGTTTCTCGCTCTACGCTTCTCTGTTGCATGCTCAGCAGGCGAATCGGCGCCCATACCATCAGGCCGGCCAGTAAAACTACCGCTACGCTACGCCACCTCATGCCCGGCGTACGAATTTGTCTCATCAACGTGTAGCGGCAGCGGTTACTCCAAATCAGCACCAAGGGAATAATACTGACCGAAACCAGCCACACGATGAAATGCCAGCCGACGACTTCTTTCGATAAATCAATATCCGTGGTCATTACGGAGGCGATAATACCGTAACCAATTACCACGTTCAGGAAGGTCATATAATAACTGGCGCCGGCAGAACACAGCACCAAACAGGTTGCCAGGACACGCCAGGCGCGGCGGCCAAACAAAGAGAGAAGTCGTAGTAAAAAGAAAGTCACCAGCACAGTGCCGGCCAATTCAACAACCGCGGAGAGTCCTTTCCAGACGGTAAAATCGTGCGCATATCCGCTAAAACGACGGAAAAATACAGCACAGTTCATAAACAAACCGATATAGATTGCCAGCAAGAAACTGAGTTTCTGCTGCGTCATCGACTTAATGTATCTCATGCAAACAAACCCTGGAAATCGGGATAAAAAACCCTGAGCAGCGATCAATCAGACCTGACAGAGGAAAAATGCGACAACAGCAGAGGTGAATTGTCTACGGGCGCGGGTAAGTAGACCACAGGAGGGAGCAAAAGTGCTTATAGAGAATGAAAATGGCGCATAAATTTTTGTAAATATATGCGCCAGGTATTAATCATACTACTAATAGATTTAGGCGTGCGCCTCGGTATAGACGCTACGTTGTGGCTGACGAATAGTGGTAGAAAGCGCCAGCGAAATGATTAACAGCGCAAAGATGACGCAGAAGGTCACATAGAACCCGCCAAACAGCGAGGCGATAATGGAACCGCAAATGCTACCGATACCGAAGCCCAGGTAAATAACACCGTAGTTTTTAGCCAGGTTATTCAGACCGAAGAACTCGCTGACCAGTGACGGGAATACGGTGATGGTGCCGCCAAAGTTAAATGCGACACAGGCAATGGCCATAAAGAAGGTTACGTCATTCAGCGGCGCGAACAACAGTGCAGCCATACCGACCAGCGAAACGACCTGACCAATGGTGATCACGCGAATACGGGAGATTTTATCGGACAGAATCCCCAGCACCAGACGACCCGACAGGTTCGCGATAGAAATGACGGTAACCGCATTCGCCGCCGTCGCCACATCCATATGCGCCAGGCTTTGTGCGATATCTTTCGCCACGCCAATGACGTACAGACCGCTCATACACGCTGTCAGGAACATGACTGCCAGCATCCAGTACTGCGGTTTGCGCATGGACTGCGCCAGGGTGTAGTCGTTCTCAACTACGCCATTCTTCGCTTTCACTTCCTGATTCGGCGCATCTTTCATCAGCGTAGAGCCAAAGACGATCATCACCAGTACGATCGCGCCCCAAATCATGAAGGTTTTTTCCAGGCCCACGGTGCTCAGCAGTTGGCTGTCGATAAATTTAAAACCGAGGCTGCCAAGGCCATAAGAACCGATGGCAAAGGCGGAAATCAGCCCTTTACGCTCAGGGAACCATTTTACGCAGTTGGAAAGCGTTAACAGGTAACCTGCACCATCCGCCAGACCAACCAGCACACCGGCGCTCAGCCACAGCATAATCAGGCTGTTGGAATGGGCGGTTAAGAAGAAACCGACGCCGAGTAAAATACCGGAGGCCATGGTGACGCGTTTCACGCCAAAACGTTCCTGCAGCTTGCCGGCAACGGAAGAGGAAATCGCCAGCCCGAGGCTCAGCAAGCCAAAAGAAAATGCCACCTGACTGACCGGCGCATCGAGCTTAGAAGAGAGCGCGCCATTAAACAGGCTCCAGGTATAAACAGAACCTAAAGCAAATTGGGTAATAATCGTGCCGATCAGTGTTAGCCAGCGAGTGCGCTGATAATCAGAAGTTTTCATGGCAGTCTTCCTGCATAAGCAAAATGGGAAATTCTCTGCCAACAACCATACCGAAGCGCTTTTATGGCCAGGAGAAAACGGCATGAAATGCCACCAGGACGGAATGAAATGCCTGGAATGCGGAATGAATGACGAGACAAAAAGTCGGGTTACTGAATTTTATCGTAAGAGTTAGTACACGCTATCGCTGAGGGGCGTGTGATTGTTGATCTCAATATGTAACAGAGATGTTTATATGATGATTGTTTGCGTTAAAATTTGGCACTCACTCCCATGGTGTACATATAGTCGCTGTTATTGGTGCTATTTTCCGCCTGCGAAAGCGCCGCGTAAGCCGCCATGTGCCGGTTCAACAGCATATCTGCGCCAACGGTAACATCCAGCCAGTTACCGTCTTGACCCGCCGCCGTCATGCGACTGAGGCCCGACTGCGCTTTCCAGATATTCTCGCCAAACTGCTGGTTATAGCTGATTTGCGCCCACGGTCGCACATCACCGAACTGAGAATTGACTCGCCAGCCTAACGTGCTGACGCTGGCATGCCACAGCGGATCGTTCTGCGTTACCGACGTCACGCTATCGCCAAATTCGTTGTAAGTAGACGTGGTCGAACCGTCATAATGCAGCGCGGCCACCGGACCAGTCATCACCTGCCTTGAAAGCGGAAAGTTCCAGCCCATACTCATGCCGCTGGTCGCATCCATAGGCGTTTCATCCGCCAGATTCACCACGGGACCCGCCACGTTTTGAGTGGAGCGAATACGTTCTTCCAGAATGTCGTTATAACGTGGTTGGTGATCGCTGTCCCATGTATAACGTTCAGCCGTATGCCCTGACATCGCATCAACGATATATTCTTGTTGCCAGCCATATGCTGTATTGATGAACAGCGCACAAACTACGACGCTCGCCAGAGTTAACCTTTGGCGACCACTACTGTTTCTTATAATCATCAACGCGACTCCAGAAAAGAGCCGAATTCGGCGATATTATTGTCATTGTGTGAAGGATATCGGGCCCATCAGGCCCTGTATTAAATATTGTCTTTTTAGCTGGCGCGTCAAGGCGGGCCGAATGAAATTTTTACGCCAGTAAAAACAGCGAGGAAGAATATGCAGCGTTGCGGATGGGTCAGCCAGGACCCACTTTACATTGCCTACCACGACAAGGAATGGGGCGTCCCCGAAACAGATGGCAACAAGCTGTTCGAAATGATCTGTCTGGAAGGCCAACAGGCCGGTTTATCGTGGATCACTGTGCTTAAGAAACGGGAAAATTATCGCCACGCCTTCCACCATTTTGACCCGGAAAAAGTGGCGGCCATGACCGAAGAGGATGTGGAAAGACTGGTACTGGATGCCGGCATTATTCGCCATAGAGGAAAAATTCAGGCCATTATCGGCAACGCTCGCGCCTTTCTGACCATGGCGCAAAACGGAGAATCGTTTAGCGAGTTCGTCTGGTCGTTTGTTGATAACCAACCGCAACTGACCCGCGCCGCCAACCTGAGCGATATCCCCACCTCTACACCGGCGTCAGATGCTCTGTCTAAAGCGTTAAAAAAACGCGGATTTAAGTTTGTCGGCACCACCATCTGTTACTCCTTTATGCAGGCATGCGGCTTGGTCAATGACCATGTCACCAGCTGTATCTGTTACCCGGGAGAACAACATGATTCGTGAATCAAAGGCTGACGATCTACCGTCGATTCTGGCGCTGTGGATGGAAAGCACGATCCATGCCCATCCGTTTATCGAAGAACGCTACTGGCGCGAAAGTGAATCCATCGTGCGGGATGTTTATCTGCCAGCCGCACAAACCTGGGTATGGGAAGAAGAAGGGGTGCTCAAAGGCTTTGCCAGCGTCATTGACGACCGCTTTCTCGGCGCGCTGTTCGTCGCGCCTGCCGCCATCAGAAGCGGGATCGGCAAAGCGCTGGTGCAGCATGTGCAGCAGCGCTTTTCGTTACTCAGCCTCGAGGTCTACCAGAAGAATCAATCAGCGGTGAACTTCTACCATGCGCTGGGTTTTCGCATTGAAGATGGCGCATGGCAGGAAGAGACTCACCATCCCACGTGGATTATGGGCTGGCAGGCGGATCAAACGCCGTAAGCGCCAACGTTGGTCCGCTGTATTTTTCGAGCCACGCCAGCGCAGTGTTGCCCGCACAGCCATTCCCCAGCTTCGAGCTGGGGAGATCTTTGGTCAGCACGTTGACGGCGCCATTTTTACAAATACCGTTGGCGGCGAGATCCAAATCAGGCCAGGCGCCCTCATGAATACAGATGACACCGGGTTTAATTCCCGTCGTCACGACCGCTCCCGCCAGAACGTGCCCACGCTGGTTCCACACCCTGACCGTGTCGCCATCCGCAATACCGCGCGCTTTGGCATCCTGCGGATGAATCGTGACGGGCTCACGATCCGCTACCGCATACTGTTCGCGCAACGCGCTGTAATTTAGCTGACTGTGCAAACGGTGCGCCGGATGGGCGGAAAGCAGCTGTAACTGGCCCGGCTCGGCGTTACCGAACCACTCATCCGGCTCCAGCCACATCGGATGCCCCGCACAGTCCGCGTAACCGTAACTGGCAATCCTCGCGGAGTAGATTTCAATTTTACCGCTGTCCGTTTTCAGCGGATGCGCCTGTGGGTTGCGGCGAAAATCCGCGAAACGGATAAACTGCGCGCTGGCGGCGTTTTCTGGCATTTCGATCAGCGCATTCCGCTGCCAAAACTCGGTGAATGGCGGCAACGTCACCTGCTGGCTAGCCCCACGCTGCCCGGCAATGTTGTAAAAAGTCTCCAGCCATTCCAGCTCGCTTTTGCCTTCGGTAAATCGCTCATATCCGCCCTTCTCCCAGCGTTCACTCAGCTCGGCAAAGACATCAAAATCATTTCGCGCTTCATCCTGCGGCGATACAACCTGCTTCATCGGCACCAGATGCTGGTTGCTGTAATCGCCGGTCATGGTCAAATCATTACGCTCAAAAGACGTCGTCGCCGGCAGCACGATATCGGCATGCTTCGCTGCGGCTGTCCAGAAACACTCTGAGATAACCACCAGCTCCGGTTTTTGCCAGGCGCGAATCAGACGGTTGGTGTCCTGATGATGGGTGAAGTTAGCGCCGCCCGCCCACCACAGCATACGGATGTCCGGGAAATGGCGGTCCATACCGTTGTGCTGATAAAAACCACCCGGGTTCTCCAGCGCTTCAACAATTCGCGCCACCGGGATTTTATCCACCGCGTCGGTGCCGTTTTTAACGCTGCCCTGCATTGAAGCCAGCACCGCAGCGCGGCGCGTTGGGTTGCCGCCGTTGGCAAAATGGTACGACAGCCCAAAGCCGCCGCCAGGCGTCCCGATTTGCCCGAGCATGGCAGCCAGCGTGACAATCATCCAGTGTTTCTGCTCGCCATACTGCTGGCGTTGCATACCCCACCCCGCCATCAGCATGGTGGTGTTTTGGTGAAATATCGCCGCAAGTTCACGTATTTTCGCCGCCGGAACACCACAAATTTCAGCGGCCCATTCTGCCGTTTTTGCAACATCGTCAGATTTGCCCAGCAGATAGTCGGCAAAACGGTCATATCCGGTCGTACACCGAGCGAGAAAGTCCGCGTCGTGCCAGCCGTTTTCCACCAGCGTATGCGCGATACCCAGCATCAGCGCCACGTCGGTCCCCATATGCGGAGCGATCCATTCCATCTTCTCGCCAAAGAAATCGACGCTTTCCGATCGCATCGGATCGATACAGATCAACCGCTTCCCGCTGCCACGCAGTGCCTCAAAGTAAGCGAGGCCCTGCTCGTCGGAGGCGTTCCAGGCAATTTTCAGGGTATTCAGCGGATTGGCGCTCCATAACACCACCACTTCGCTGTTCTCCAGCACCACCGGCCAACTGGTCTGCTGCTGGTAAACTTCGTTACCGCCCACCACGTACGGCATGATGGCCTGCGCAGCACCCGTCGAGTAATCCCCCAGATGCCCGGTATAACCACCCGCCAGCGCCATATAACGCTGTAGCAGGGTCGCTGCTTTGTGTAACACGCCGTTGGAACGCCAGCCGTAGGAACCGGCAAAAATCGAGGCCGGGCCGTAGCTGTCACGGATGCGTTTATGCTGCGTATGGATAAGATTCAGCGCGTCGTCCCAACTGACACGAACAAATTCATCCTGCCCGCGCACCCCCTGCGGATCCTCCGGCGAGGCGAGAAAGCCTTTACGCACCATGGGAAAACGTACCCGCGTTTTACTGTGTACCTGGTCGCGCACCACGGTTTGCAAAGAGTTGGGATGGGCGGTGGGCAGCACGCCGCGAGAGGAGAAAACCGTCTCGCCATCGGTTTCGACGAGAATAGGTCCCCAGTGGGCGGCGGTTAACACCGAGTAATGTGCGGGTGAATTAGCCAAGATGGCGCTCCTGAATGCGATGTGACGGCTTATTTATTATGCCGTTCAATGTTACTTACAAATTTCAGAGTCTTCCCTGGAATTTTCTTCATGTTCACACGTCATAATCAACCGCCACGGTCGCTGTGGCAAAGAAGAAAAAGTCATTAAGGAATTAAGATGAAGAAACGTGTTTTTGTTATTGCTGCCATCGTGAGCGGCGCCCTGGCGGTTTCTGGCTGCACAACAAACCCTTACACCGGAGAACGCGAAGCGGGTAAATCCGGCATTGGCGCGGGTATTGGCTCTCTGGTCGGCGCGGGTATTGGCGCACTCTCTTCTTCGAAGAAAGATCGCGGCAAAGGCGCGCTGATTGGTGCGGCGGCTGGCGCGGCCGTTGGCGGCGGTGTCGGCTATTACATGGACGTGCAGGAAGCAAAACTGCGCGACAAAATGCAGGGAACGGGCGTCAGCGTGACGCGCAGTGGCGATAACATCATCCTGAATATGCCAAATAACGTCACCTTCGACAGCAACAGCAGCAACCTGAAACCTGCGGGTGCCAACACCCTGACCGGCGTGGCAATGGTACTGAAAGAGTACAATAAAACCGCCGTCAACGTGCTCGGCTTCACCGACAGCACCGGCAGTCAGGATCTGAATATGCGCCTGTCGCAGCAGCGCGCGGACTCCGTGGCCAGCGCCTTAATCACTCAAGGCGTCGCCGCTAACCGTATCCGTACTCAGGGTATGGGCCCGGCAAATCCGATCGCCAGCAACAGCACGGCGGAAGGTAAAGCGCAAAACCGCCGCGTAGAGATC
>NZ_SZWS01000053.1:126290-127522 GCF_005281245.1 Citrobacter sp. wls826 | reverse complement strand
TTTTGTGCCGGATAATGACAGCGTCTTATCCGGCATGAAGCACTTGCCATCGTTGATTTTCGCGTTAAGGTGTTGTCACCAAATTTAGGGAAATCAGCGATGAGCAAATCAACACGGGCAACCATCAGCGATGTGGCGAAAGCCGCAAAAACCGGCAAGACCAGCATTTCACGCTACCTCAACGGTGAAAAGCACCTGCTTTCCGACGCGCTACTGGCCCGCATTGAACAAGCCATTGCCGATCTCGACTACCGTCCCAGCCTGATGGCAAGAGGCCTGAAACACGGTCGTACCCGTCTGATTGGTCTGATCATCGCCGATATTACTAATCCCTATTCCGTCAACGTGTTAAGCGGGATTGAAGCCGCCTGTCGCGATAAGGGCTTTACCCCGCTGGTGTGTAACACCAACAACGAAGTGGATCAGGAGCTGCATTATCTCGACCTGCTGCGCAGCTACCAGGTCGAAGGGATTGTGGTCAACGCCGTTGGAATGCGCGAAGAGGGGCTGAACCGCCTGCAACAGTCTGCGCTACCGATGGTACTAATTGACCGTAAAATCCCCGATTTCGCCTGTGATATGGTCGGGCTGGATAACACCCAGGCGGCAACGGTTGCCACTGAACATCTGGTCGAGCAAGGTTTTGAAGCCATCCTGTTCCTCAGCGAACCGATGGGCATGGTGAATACCCGCCGCGAACGCCTGAGCGCTTTTCGCGTTACGCTCGCACAGTACCCCGGCGTTATCGCGCAAAATGCCGAAGTCCCGCTAACGGACAATACGCAACTGGATGACACGCTGCGCCAGTTTCACCAGCAGCATCGGGGGATGCGCAAAGCCGTTATCTCTGCCAACGGCGCTCTCACGCTGCAGGTTGCCCGCGCCCTGAAGCGCATTGGCCTTAACTGGGGCAGCGATATCGGCCTGCTCGGTTTTGACGAACTGGAATGGGCGGAGCTGGCGGGCGTCGGTATCACCACGTTGAAACAACCCACATGGCAGATTGGCTACACCGCCGTTGAGCAGGTTGTACGCCGAATTGATGGCGGCTCTGCTGCCATTCAGGAACAGGTATTCTCCGGCGAGCTGATCGTGCGCGGCTCAACCGCCCGTTAAATTTCCTTCGTGATGGTGATCATAAATTCGACATCATGAGCTTTTCTTTGGAACCGGTTCCATCTAGCGTTATAACAAGAATGCTAGTCTGGAGTTTCCATGAAAAGAAAAATTAT
>NZ_SZWS01000053.1:125598-126241 GCF_005281245.1 Citrobacter sp. wls826 | reverse complement strand
CCGCCGCCTACGGCTACGACCAGGTGCGGGCCGCAGGCGGGCAAACGGCAATGTTGCCCATCATTGCCGAAGCCGGTGCTGACGGCGTCGAAATCCGCCGCGAGTTATTAACCGACGCCGAGCTGAAAACGCTGTCCACAATGGCCTCTGCAATCGAACTCTTCGGCCTGCTGGCCTGTTATTCAGCGCCTGAACCGTTATTCCTTGAGGATGGGAACCTGAATCCCCGACTTCCGCAGCTTCTCGAAGAAGCGCAGGCCCTACAGGCGCTGTGGTTAAAAGTCTCTCTCGGTCATTTTTCCCATACCGAACAGTTCGACGATTTACGTGAATGGCTGGACAACAGCGGAATGGAGCTGGTTGTGGAAAACGATCAGACCGCCTGCGGACGCCTGCAGCCGATGCAACGTTTCAATGAAGCCTGTCAGACGCAAAACCTGCCGATATCTCTGACTTTCGATATGGGCAACTGGCTGTGGGTTGGCGACTCCCCGGAACAGGCCGCGCAGAACCTGGCGCCAACCGTCGGATATATCCATGTCAAAGCCGCAGTTACGCATCGCGATAGCTACCGTGCCGTACCGCCTGATGAAGCAGATTCACGCTGGCTGGCGCTGTTAAAAACGCTGCCCAACGATGTTCC
>NZ_SZWS01000053.1:122217-125532 GCF_005281245.1 Citrobacter sp. wls826 | reverse complement strand
GGCGGTTACCCGCCACTACGTCGAGCTGTTACGCGAGGAGTAACACATGAAAAATTCACTGGATGCGGTCACTATTGGTGAAGCGATGGCGATGTTTGTCGCCACGCAAACCGGCGAACTGACGGATGTAGAGCAGTTTATCAAGCGCGTTGCAGGCGCTGAACTCAACGTGGCGACCGGTCTTGCTCGTCTGGGCCTGAAGGTCGGCTGGGTGAGCCGCGTAGGCAACGACAGTTTTGGTCGTTTTATCGTTAAATCGCTGGAAAAAGAAGGGATAGATGCGCAGGGAGTTACCCAGGACGGGCGTTACGCTACCGGCTTTCAGCTTAAATCTAAGGTCGAAAATGGAACCGATCCCATTGTGGAGTATTTCCGCAAAGGTTCCGCCGCCAGCCACCTCAGCGTTGAGGATTATCACGAGGACTATTTCGCCAGCGCGCGCCACTTGCACCTGAGCGGCGTGGCGGCAGCGCTTTCTGCCAGCTCCTATGAACTACTGGCGCACACCGCCCGCACGTTGAAAGCCCAGGGGAAGACCATCTCGTTCGACCCAAATTTGCGTCCGGTGCTGTGGAAAAGCGAAGCCGAGATGGTGGAAAAACTGAACCGGCTGGCATTCCAGGCTGACTGGGTTTTACCTGGATTAAAAGAGGGGATGATTTTAACCGGCCAACAGACGCCTGAAGCCATCGCCGACTTTTATCTGCGTCACGGAGTGAAGGCCGTGATCATCAAAACCGGGGCTGATGGTGCCTGGTACAAAACAGCCAGCGGTGAACAAGGTTGCGTTGCACCGGTAAAAGTCGACAACGTGGTCGATACGGTCGGCGCAGGCGATGGCTTTGCCGTGGGCGTTATCAGCGCCCTGCTGGAAGGCCGTTCGCTGCATCAGGCGGTGACCCGCGGCAATAAAATCGGCGCACTGGCCATTCAGGTTCAGGGCGACAGCGAAGGATTACCCACACGTGAACAATTAGGGGAATAAACTCCCGGCCAACTCTGTCTCTGTACCCTACATACAGAGGCGGCGTATCAGCATAACCAGAGGGCAGTCTATGAATAGCTCAACTAATGCAGCAAAACGCTGGTGGTACATTATGCCAATCGTGTTTATCACGTATAGCCTGGCGTACCTTGACCGTGCGAACTTCAGCTTCGCCTCCGCCGCCGGTATCAACGAGGACCTCGGCATTACCAAAGGGATCTCTTCCCTGCTGGGCGCTCTGTTTTTCCTCGGCTATTTCTTCTTTCAGATCCCAGGCGCGATTTACGCAGAACGGCGCAGCGTACGAAAACTGATTTTTGTCTGTCTGATCCTCTGGGGCGCATGCGCGTCGTTAACCGGTATGGTCAGCAATATTCCAATGCTTGCCGCCATCCGCTTTATTCTTGGCGTCGTTGAAGCCGCGGTGATGCCCGCAATGCTGATTTATATCAGCAACTGGTTTACGAAATCCGAGCGCTCGCGCGCTAACACTTTCCTGATCCTCGGTAACCCGGTTACCGTCCTGTGGATGTCTGTGGTTTCCGGTTATCTGATCCAGGCGCTGGGCTGGCGGGAAATGTTTATCATCGAGGGCTTCCCGGCCATCATCTGGGCGTTCTGCTGGTGGGTATTGGTAAAAGACAAACCGTCTCAGGTCGGCTGGCTGTCAGAATCTGAAAAAGCCGCCCTTCAGGCGCAACTGGAAAAAGAGCAGCAAGGCATCAAAGCCGTGCGTAACTATAGCGAGGCCTTCCGCTCACGTAACGTCATCCTGCTGTGCATGCAGTATTTCGCCTGGAGTATTGGCGTCTATGGTTTTGTCCTGTGGCTACCGTCGATTATCCGCAACGGCGGCGCAAATCTGGGCATGGTAGAGGTTGGCTGGCTGTCATCCGTACCTTATCTGGCGGCGACGGCGGCGATGATCCTCGTCTCCTGGGCCTCCGATAAGCTGCAAAACCGTAAACTGTTTGTCTGGCCGCTGTTATTGATAGCCGCTTTCGCTTTTATCGGCTCCTGGGCCGTGGGTGCAGACCACTTCTGGATTTCTTACACGCTGTTAGTTATTGCGGGTGCGGCAATGTACGCCCCATATGGCCCCTTCTTCGCCATCATCCCGGAAATGCTGCCGCGCAACGTCGCCGGGGGTGCAATGGCGCTGATTAACAGCATGGGCGCGCTAGGCTCATTCTTTGGTTCATGGTTTGTCGGCTACCTCAATGGCGCAACCGGCAGCCCATCCGCCTCGTACATTTTTATGGGGGTAGCGCTTTTTGTCTCAGTATGGCTAACTTTAATTGTTAAGCCTGCTAATAATCAGCAATTACCTATTGGCGCACGCCACGCTTAAATTTTAACTTACGGAGATTCGCATGAAGCCGTCCATTATTCTCTATAAAGCGTTACCTGACGATTTACTGCATCGCCTGGAAGAGCATTTTACTGTGACTCATGTGCCTAACCTGCGCCCGGAAACGGTCGCACAGTACGCCGAGGCTTTTGCCAACGCGGAAGGTCTGCTGGGTTCCAGTGAAGCCGTCAATACCGCCCTACTGGAGAGAATGCCCAGGCTACGTGCGACATCCACGATTTCCGTAGGCTATGACAACTTCGACGTCGATGCCCTCAACGCGCGCAAGGTGCTGTTGATGCACACGCCAACCGTGCTGACGGAAACTGTCGCCGATACGGTAATGGCGCTGGTGTTAAGCACCGCTCGCCGCGTGGTAGAAGTTGCTGAACGGGTGAAAATTGGCGAGTGGACCAAAAGTATCGGGCCGGACTGGTTTGGTACGGATGTACACCACAAAACGCTGGGGATTGTCGGCATGGGCCGTATTGGTCTGGCGCTGGCGCAACGCGCGCATTTTGGTTTTAGCATGCCGATTCTTTATAACGCGCGCCGTCATCACCAGGAGGCGGAAGAACGCTTCAACGCGCGTTACTGCGACCTCGATACGCTGTTGCAGGAGTCCGATTTTGTCTGCCTGATCCTGCCGTTAACCGCAGAAACGCATCATCTGTTTAGTACCGAACAGTTTGCCAAAATGAAGTCCTCCGCCATTTTCATTAACGCCGGGCGTGGGCCAGTGGTCGATGAAAAAGCGCTGATTGCCGCCCTGCAAAGCGGGGAAATTCATGCCGCAGGCCTGGATGTGTTTGAGCAGGAGCCATTACCAGCAGACTCACCGTTATTGGCGTTGCCAAACGTGGTAGCCGTGCCGCACATAGGTTCAGCTACGCATGAAACGCGCTATAACATGGCGGCCTGTGCGGTGGATAACTTAATCGATGCTCTGCAAGGACGCGTTGAGAAGAATTGCGTGAAC
>NZ_SZWS01000053.1:112384-122162 GCF_005281245.1 Citrobacter sp. wls826 | reverse complement strand
AGGCCGGGTAGCACTTACGCTTACCCGGCCTTTTATGTATTACAGCGCCTTCATTACTGAGCGGCATTCACCGCAGCAGTCCAGGCCTGATTAAATGCCTGATGCTGAGAGGCCAACGGGCCAATCAGAGTGTTGTACTGACTTGCCTGCTGTGAAGTTGGGAACTGGATACCGTTAGCGACAAAGCTCACCTGCGTATCCTGCTGTGCCACAAAATCACCGACCTGCACTAACTGCTGCGTGAAGATTTGCGCGGCAGGGATCAGCGGCTGTAGCGCCTCTGAAGGTACAGTGACGACTTTATTGTAGACCTGGTCAAAGACCGGCTTCAGATCCTCGCCCTGCTTCAGCGCGCCATGCGCAGCATCTGCCTGCAGTTTCGCATTCTGCAACTGTTGCCCTAATACGCCCAACGCACCATTTGCCTGACGCAGCGGTTCACGCTGAGTCACATAATCCTGAGGAACACGAATCGCATTTACGCTATCAACCACCGGGCGCAGACCGGAGTCCATTGCCTGATTAACCTGCTGCGAATAGCCATACAGAATCGCGTAATCGGACACAAACGGGCCAAACTGTTTTTTCTGATCGGCGGTCAGCGTTGGTAAACGCTCTCCGCTACGCATTGCAGTATTCTGCAGAAAATCGATAAACGCTTTGCGTTGATCGCCTTCTTTATCAAAACACCCACTCAGGCCAACTACCATTAAGAGCGCCAAAACAGGCGCAAACCAGCGAGAGCAGGACTTACCTGTCGCCATTTTAATACTCCTTTCACCCAAAAATGCGCACAACGACACCCGCGTGCCTGACGTTGACAAGGATAGTCCAGGTCAGCCCCGCAAGATACCCTTTCCGCGTAATCTTGTGGGGGAAAATAACCGCTCCCGCCACCCATCGTTTTGCTAAACAATGCGCCATTTACCACACGACGTCATATTTTAGTCATCTTTACAATTGGGATCGATCGTTCGCAGATCCCGACCTTTATCAGTTCGTTAGCCTGCAAAAGATTGTCGACCCCGATCCGCTGAAACGAATCCATCACGCAAACCTAAAATCCGGCTTCATTTTTTCCGACTACTCTTAATGAGCTTCGATGAAATTCACGATCCCGCTGTGTGATTTGTAGGAGTTCTCAATGGAATACAAAGATCCTATGTTTGAACTGCTGAGCAGTCTGGAGCAGATTGTTTTTAAAGATGTATCGCAGACGGTTACTCTGACGCAAAAAACCAACCCTTTCACCGAATTTGAACAGCTACGACGAGGGACAGGTTTAAAAACAGTTGATTTTGCCCGAGTGATGGGCGTGACAGTCGCGACGGTTCATGAATGGGAGTCTAAACGCGTAAAGCCTTCCAATACCGAATTGAAGTTAATGCGCCTGATTCAGGCAGACCCAAGATTAAGTAAGCAACTGATGGATTGAACTATTTTTCAATTTTACTTATGAACGGTCCTGTAAAAGGGCCGTTCCCTTAAGGGGGTTATCCACAAAAAAGAAAATAGTAGTTGCATCCACATGCGTAAAATGAGTTAATGCCCTCAACGGTTTGACGTACAGACCATTACAGCAGTTAGTAAGGCAAGTCCCTTCAAGAGTTATCGTTGATACCCTTCGTAGTGAGCATTTCCTTTACTGTTAAAAAATCTGTAAAGCACGCCATATCGCCGAAAGGCACACTTATTTTTTAAAAGGTAATACACTATGTCCGGTAAAATGACTGGTATCGTAAAATGGTTCAACGCTGACAAAGGTTTCGGCTTCATCACTCCTGACGATGGCTCTAAAGACGTGTTCGTACACTTCTCTGCTATCCAGAACGATGGCTACAAATCTCTGGACGAAGGTCAGAAAGTTTCCTTCACCATCGAAAGCGGCGCTAAAGGCCCGGCAGCTGGCAACGTAACCAGCCTGTAAGCTTAAAAAGCTCAAAATTCTGAATCCCTGCCAAACGGCGGGGATTTTTTTTATCTGTACTTCGCAAGACTCCCCGCCCAAACGCTTCTTTGCATTACTTTACCCGTCCTCCCTTTGACCTTTCCCTAAGGGCAAGCTTTATAGTGAGCCAGTCTGTATTCCACAATATTCACAAGGAATTGAAGCTATGTCGAAATCCTCACTGCTGCTGGTTTTAGGTTTGCTCACAACCGGTAGCGCGTTCGCAGCAACTCCGGAAGCTGCTTTTCTGGCGGAACACGGGCTCAGCGGTAAATCCGTCGAGCAAATCGTCGAGACCATTGACCAGTCGCCACAGAACCGCCCGCTGCCGTACTCAGCATCTATCACCAGTACCGAACTGAAGCTCTCTTCGGGCGATCAGATTTATACCCTACCGCTCGGTGACAAGTTCTATCTGTCATTTGCCCCCTATGAATGGCAAACACATCCTTGCTTCAACCACAGCCTTTCTGGCTGCCAGGGCGAAATGCCGGAGAAGGCATTCAATGTCAAAGTGACGGATAACAAGGGTGAGGTGATGGTACAAAAAGTGATGAAGAGCGGTCGAAATGGCTTCGTCGGGGTATGGCTACCGCGCAATATGGCAGGCACAATCGCGGTAAGTTACAACGGTAAAACGGCAGAGTATCCCATCAAGACGATGGAAGACAGCCAGACCTGTCTGACAAAATTACAGCTGCGCTAACAACATACAAAAAAGCCGGATGGCACAATGCTTATCCGGCTTTTCTAAGTCAGCTCAGGAGCGTTACTGCAGCAGAGAAATATCCGCTACGCGCAGGAACAGTTCGCGCAGTTTTGCGAGCATAGACAGACGGTTAATACGCAGATCTTTATCTTCCACGTTGACCATCACTTTCTCGAAGAACGCATCAACCGGTTCACGCAGTTCCGCCAACTCAACCAGCGCTTCCTGGTAACGACCAGCTGCAAAGACAGGCTCCAGCTTATCGCGCAGCACCACAACCTGCAGCGCCAGCGCAATTTCTTCCGGCTCTTTCAGCGTTGCCGAATTTACGCGGTCATTCAGCGTCTCTTCAGACTTCGCCAGGATGTTCGATACACGCTTGTTCGCTGCAGCCAGCGCGGACGCGGCTTCCAGCGTACGGAAGTGCGAAACCGCCTTCATACGTGCGTCGAAATCAGCCGGACGAGTCGGACGACGCGCCAGTACTGCCTGAATGGTATCGACGGTGTAACCTTCATCCTGATACCAGGCGCGGAATCGACCGAGCATAAAGTCGATCACATCATCCACCACGTTGGCGTTAGTCAGCTTGTCGCCATACAGACGAACCGCTTCTTCGGTCAACGTTTGTAGATCCAGATTCAGGTTCTTCTCAACGATGATACGCAGTACGCCCAGCGCGGCACGACGCAGCGCAAACGGGTCTTTGTCGCCTTTCGGATGCTGACCGATACCGAAGATACCCGCCAGTGTGTCCATCTTATCGGCAATCGCCACGGCACAGGCAACCGGGTTAGACGGCAGGTCATCACCGGCAAAACGCGGCTGATACTGCTCGTTCAGCGCCACAGCGACATCTTCCGCTTCACCATCGTGACGCGCGTAGTGCATGCCCATCACGCCCTGGGTATCGGTGAACTCGAAGACCATGTTGGTCATCAGGTCACACTTGGACAGCAGGCCAGCACGCGTTGCGTGGTTAACGTCAGCGCCAATCTGACCAGCAATCCAGCCCGCCAGCGCCTGGATACGGTCAGTCTTGTCGCGCAGCGTACCCAGTTGCTGTTGGAACAGCACGGTTTGCAGACGCGGCAGATGGTCTTCCAGACGTTTTTTACGGTCAGTATTGAAGAAGAATTCGGCATCCGCCAGACGCGGACGAACCACCTTCTCGTTACCGGAGATGATTTGCTGCGGGTCTTTGGATTCGATGTTGGCAACGAAGATAAAATTCGGCAGCAGTTTGCCGTCGTTCGCGTATACCGGGAAGTACTTCTGGTCACCTTTCATGGTGTGAACCAGCGCTTCGGACGGAACAGCGAGGAATTTCTCTTCGAACTTCGCGGTCAGCACGACCGGCCATTCCACCAGCGAGGTGACTTCTTCCAGCAGGCTTTCACTCAGATCGGCGTTGCCGCCAATTTTACGCGCCGCGTCTTCGGCATCGGCTTTGATTTTGGCTTTACGCTCAGCGTAATCCGCAATCACTTTGCCGCGCTCACGCAGAATTTCTGGGTACTGATCGGCATTATCGATGGTGAACTCCGGCTCGCCCATAAAGCGATGCCCGCGGATCACGCGATCGGACTGAATACCCAGAATAGTTGCCGGAATAACTTTATCGCCCAGCAGCAGCGTCACGGTGTGAACCGGACGCACGAAGTGAACGTCAGACGCGCCCCAGCGCATCAGTTTCGGGATCGGCAGCTTCGCCAGTGAGGTGGCGATCATATTCGGCAGCAACGCTTCAGCGCTTTCGCCTTTCACATGCGCGCGATACAGCAGCCACTCGCCTTTGTCGGTGGTCAGACGCTCAGCCTGATCAACCGTGATGCCACAGCCACGCGCCCAACCTTCGGCCGCTTTGCTCGGTTTACCTTCGGCATCAAACGCCTGGGCGATAGCCGGGCCGCGTTTTTCTACTTCACGGTCGGGTTGTGCTTCAGCCAGGGCAGCGACTTTCAACGCCAGACGACGCGGCGCGGCGAACCACTCCACGTTGCCGTGCGCGATGCCAGCATTATCCAGCTCCGCGGTAAAGTTCGCAGCAAAGGACTCAGCCAGGCTGCGCAGTGCTTTTGGTGGCAGCTCTTCAGTGCCGATTTCCACCAGAAAAGTTTTCTCAGACATGGCCGCCTCTTATTTGTCTTTGTTGCACATCGGGAAGCCAAGGGCTTCACGGGAAGCGTAGTAAGCTTCTGCCACTGCTTTGGTCAGGGTGCGAATACGCAGGATATAGCGCTGACGCTCGGTGACGGAGATGGCTTTACGCGCATCCAGCAGGTTGAAGCTATGGGCGGCTTTCAGAATACGTTCATACGCAGGCAGCGGCAGCGGATTTTCCAGCGCCAGCAACTGCTGCGCTTCTTTCTCGTACTGCTCGAAGCAGGTGAACAGGAAGTCCACGTCGGCGTATTCGAAGTTGTAGGTGGATTGCTCCACTTCGTTCTGATGGAACACGTCGCCGTAAGTGGTTTTACCCAGCGGGCCGTCGCTCCAGACCAGGTCGTAAACGCTGTCTACGCCCTGAATGTACATGGCCAGACGTTCCAGACCGTAGGTAATTTCCCCGGTCACTGGTTTACATTCCAGACCACCAACCTGCTGGAAGTAGGTGAACTGCGTGACTTCCATGCCGTTCAGCCACACTTCCCAACCCAGACCCCAGGCACCCAGCGTTGGGTTTTCCCAGTTATCTTCCACGAAACGGATATCGTGAATGGTCGGGTCCATACCCAGCTCTTTCAGAGAACCCAGGTACAGCTCCTGAATGTTGTCCGGAGACGGCTTAATCACTACCTGGAACTGATAGTAGTGCTGTAAGCGGTTCGGGTTTTCGCCATAGCGGCCGTCGGTCGGACGACGAGAAGGCTGCACATAAGCAGTCGCCATCGGTTCCGGCCCCAGCGCCCGCAGGCAGGTCATTGGGTGAGATGTCCCCGCGCCGACTTCCATGTCCAATGGTTGAACGATGGTGCAGCCCTGGCGAGCCCAGTAATCCTGTAAGGTCAGGATCAAGCCCTGGAAGGTCCTGGTATCAAACTTTTGCATATTATTTCGTGCTGGATACGTGTGGATTTAAAGGAAGCGGTCAGTATACCCGCTGGCTGCAAGATATACAGTACGAAACGGGAAAAAGGGGGAACTTAGCGCATGGAAAGGTGTAAAAACTGCCCGTCTGCATCAAAAGAGCAAACAAAACTCTCTTTACGGAAGGTAGAACCACGCATCTCATAGCTGCCCTGGAATTGTTCCAGACCGGAGATATCAATTTTCTGCACTCCAGTGTTGTAGATTTGTGCCGCCTCATTTTTACATAGTGACTCCATATCCAGCGAACGTGTTGCACTGACTTTGATCTTTTGCGCCTTCTGCGCAGGTGCAGGCGGCTGGGTGTCGGCGCACGCAACCAGTAAAAGGGTAACGATCGCGGAAAAGAAATACTTCATCATCATTTTATTACCGCCTGGTTTGCTGGTCAGTCTTATTATTAAGTGTCTGGAAACGGATGCTATTTTGAGAATCTCATCAGACCATCTCAAGCTTTAGCGTAAGAACTCGGATTTTTCCAGTGAGCTACGCTCGCAAATTTTCGGTCAGACTTTTTTTAATGGATACAGAGGAACTGATGCAGCCCAAAATATTCTGGATTGATAACCTGCGCGGGATAGCCTGTCTCATGGTTGTGATGATCCACACCACGACCTGGTACATCACCAATGCGCAAAGCGTCAGCCCATTGAATTGGGATCTGGCCAATGTGCTCAATTCAGCTTCTCGCGTCAGCGTCCCGTTGTTCTTTATGATTTCGGGCTATCTGTTTTTTGGCGAGCGCAGCGCCAAGCCGCGCCATTTCATGCGCATTGCGCTCTGCATCCTGTTTTACAGCAGCGTGGCGCTGGCCTACATCCTGCTGTTTACCTCGATCAACGCTGAGCTGTCGCTGAAAAACCTGCTGCAAAAGCCGGTGTTCTATCACCTGTGGTTTTTCTTCGCGATCGCCGTAATCTACCTGGTTTCCCCGCTGATACAGGTAAAAAATATCAGCGGCAAGATGCTGCTGGCGCTTATGGTGGTGATTGGGGTGATTGCCAATCCCAATACCGTCTCACAAAAAATTGGCGGTTTTGAGTGGCTTCCCATCAACCTGTACATCAGTGGCGACACGTTCTACTACATCGTGTACGGTATGCTAGGCCGAGCGATTGGTATGATGGATACGCACAAGCGCGCACTTACCTGGCTCTGTGCGGCGTTGTTTATCATCGCAGTGTTTATTATTTCTCGAGGCACGTTGCATGAACTGCGTTGGCGAGGCAATTTTGCCGATACCTGGTATCTCTATTGCGGCCCGGCGGTGTTTATTTGTGCTGCCTCCCTCCTGACGCTGGTCAAAAATACGCTCAGTACGCGCACTCTGCCGGTACTGGGCCTTATTTCCCGCCACTCCCTGGGCATTTATGGCTTTCATGCGCTGATCATTCACGCGCTACGCACCAACGGTGTAGAACTCAAAAACTGGCCGCCGCTGGATATGCTATGGATTTTTAGCGCCACGCTGGCGGGAAGTTTACTGTTGTCTGTATTGTTGCAGCGCATCGATACGCGCAGACTGGTGAGCTAACAATAAAAGCCCTCGATCGGTAACCATCGAGGGCATACGATCACTCCGTAAAATCGTCTGCGACTGCCAGCGTTTCTTTTGGATGCTCAAAGCCACTATCACGGATATTTTTCTGCACCGCAACGGTACCAAACAGGCTTAAAAAGAAGGCCAGGCCGTAAAACCCTTTCTCGTTTAGCAGCAGCGTGGCATTCCACAAACCGATAACCAACAATGCAACCGCAATAATAAACGCGGCAAGACAGGTTATGTAGTAAATCGGCGTAGTCGGGATCCCCTCATATTTATCCCGTACCGTCTTTTGATACGACGCAGCAGAAAACAAACCAAGCACCAAAACAGCAAAGTAATACCCCTTTTCGTTCAACTGCATATCGGCATTCCACAACCCCAGCAGATAAACCACAATGCCGCCGAGAAGCGCGACCCATGACACAATACTAAATGCCGGTGAATAAGTTGATGTCCTGTTTTCCATTTAGAATTCCGGTCCTTTAGATAACTATTCTGCTGAACGCATGAGTAAAACTTGCCCCAGTAAACATACGATGAATGCCAGCGGGAACAGCCCCTTTTCGAGGGGTGATAATGGGACATTCAATACGCCCACCAACAGCACCCCTACCGTGATGAGCGCCACCATCTGACATACAGAGGCGAAGTGTTCATCGTTCTGATTGAGATTTTCTGCACGCTGATAAACGTACGTCACAAACATTCCCGTCATCAGCACGGCGAAAAAATAGCCTTTGCTACTCAATAACGGGCATGCCCGCCATAAGCCAATAACGTAAATAAATGCACCAGAGAAGAATAATATCCATGGCAACAGCCTTGTCGTCTTCATTGGGACCTCCTTATCCATCATGGATACAATATGAATAACCCACTAAAGACAACACAGAAAAGGCCACTACGCCGGACTTTCAGAATAAATTCATGCGCGCTAATTATTAATTAGATTGAAATATATATTTGATAAATCCCCGCTGTTTACCAGAGGGGATTTAGGGTCAGGACATCAGCGGGTGTAATTGCTGATAGATTCGGCGGAAGGTTTCCCGACGCTGTTGGTAAAGGGCATGGCGCTCGGCATCAGGATAATGCGCCTGCTCCAGCGTAAGCTGAGGTAGAAGGTCTGATAATGGCTGCTGCGGATTAATGGCAATCTGCGCCAGACGCGCCGCACCGAGAGCAGGACCAACATCGCCGCCGGTACGGTAATCCAACTGCAATCCGCTGATGTCAGACAGCATCTGACGCCAGTATTCGCTGCGCGCCCCGCCGCCAATCAGCGTAATGCTGGAGGGCTGCACGCCGCAGGCGTGTACCACGTCCATACCCTCAGCCAATGCAAAACCAACGCCTTCCAGCACCGCCTGTGCCAGCTCCGCCGGACCATGCTGATGCGTCAGACCGAAAAATACGCCCTTTGCCTGCGGGTTGTTGTGCGGCGTACGTTCACCGGACAGATAGGGTAAAAACCAGACCGGCTCAGCGTGTTCATCCGCCTGTTGCGCTGCGGCAATCAACGCAGGAACGCTCGCCAGTCCGGTTAATTTTGCCGCCCAGTCCAGGCAGGATGCCGCACTTAGCATCACAGACATCAGGTGCCATCGTTCAGGCAAGGCATGGCAAAAGCTATGGACCGCGCTTTCCGGTTTGCTGAGAAAGCCGTCGCTGACCGCAAAATAGACCCCGGAAGTACCCAGCGATAGCATCGCCTGACCGGCATTCATCATGCCCACGCCAACCGCCCCCGCTGCGTTATCCCCACCTCCGGCGACCACCGCAACCTCCTGCATTCCCCAGGCCCTGGCGACTGCTGGCAACAATGTTCCGGTAATCTCACTGCCTTCATAGAGCGCAGGCATATGCGCACGAGTCAGCTTACAGGCTTCCAGCATGACATCACTCCAGTCACGCTTCGCAACATCCAGCCACAGGGTACCAGCCGCATCAGACATATCGCTGGCGAAATCGCCGGTCATACGCAGGCGCAGGTAATCTTTCGGCAGCAGGACTTTATCAACCCGGCTAAAAATCTCCGGTTCGTGGCGCTGTACCCACAGCAGCTTTGGCGCGGTAAAGCCAGGCATCATCAGGTTGCCGGTGATGGCACGAGACTGCGGAACCAGGCTCTCCAGCATGACGCACTCTTCGGCGCAGCGACCATCGTTCCACAGGATAGCCGGGCGTAATACCTTCTGTTGTGCATCCAGTAGCGTCGCGCCGTGCATCTGTCCGGCAATTCCCAACGCTTTCACCTCGCGAAGTGAATGCTGCCGACCCAGGGCTTTCACAGCGCGATCCGTTGCCAGCCACCACTGTTCTGGGTCTTGTTCTGACCATAACGGGTGCGGGCGCGAAACGGTGAGTTTCTCTGTTTGCGAAGCGACCACATCGCCCTGCTCATTGAGCAGAATGGCCTTTACGCCTGATGTGCCAAGATCTATCCCGATATACATAGGGCATCGTTCCTTAAAGAAAGGCCCGG
>NZ_SZWS01000053.1:106225-112358 GCF_005281245.1 Citrobacter sp. wls826 | reverse complement strand
GGCATCGTTCCTTAAAGAAAGGCCCGGTCGCGCGAGCTGACCGGGCTTACGGACATGCTCAGAGACCCGTTATTTGTCGAACAAATAATGGTTCACCAGATTTTCCAGCAATTCCTGATGACCGCTCTGGTGCACTGGCGCCAGGTTGTGTTGTTCAGCGTACTGCGCAATTTCCGTCAGCGTCATCTGCCCTTTCAGAATTTGCTGGCCCAGCTCACCATTCCAACCGGCATAACGTTTAGCCACGCGCTGATCCAGACCACCGTCTTCAATCATACGCGCCGCAATTTTCAGCGACAGCGCCATGGTATCCATCGCGCCAATATGACCATAGAACAGATCGTATTTATCGGTACTCTGACGACGAACCTTGGCATCGAAGTTCAGGCCACCGGTGGTGAAGCCGCCGGCTTTCAGGATTTCGTACATCACCAACGCATTCTCTTCTACGCTGTTCGGGAACTGGTCAGTATCCCAGCCCAGTTGCGCGTCCCCACGGTTGGCATCGACAGAGCCAAACAGGCCCAGTGCGATAGCGGTGGCGATTTCGTGATGGAACGAGTGACCCGCCAGCGTGGCGTGGTTGGCTTCGATATTCAGTTTGATCTCTTTTTCCAGACCGAACTGCTTGAGGAATCCGTATACGGTCGCCGCATCGTAATCGTACTGGTGCTTGGTCGGTTCCTGCGGCTTCGGCTCGATAAGCAAAGTGCCCTGGAAACCGGTTTTGTGTTTGTGTTCCACGACCAGTTGCATGAAGCGACCAATTTGCTCACGTTCCTGCCGCAGATCGGTATTCAGCAGCGTTTCATAGCCTTCACGACCGCCCCACAGAACGTAGTTTTCACCGCCTAATTTATGCGTGGCATCCATAGCCGTAACCACCTGAGTGGCGGCCCAGCTGAACACTTCCGGATCCGGGTTCGTGGCCGCGCCCGCGCCGTAACGTGGGTTGGTGAAGCAGTTTGCCGTTCCCCACAGTAGCTTCACGCCGCTCTGTTCCTGTTTTGCCGCCAGTACATCAACCATCTGCGCAAAATTGTTTTTGTACTCTTTCAGCGACGCGCCTTCCGGCGAGACATCCACGTCATGGAAGCAGTAGTAGGGCACGTTCAGTTTGTGGAAAAACTCGAACGCCACGTCCGCCTTGCGCTTCGCTAATTCCAGCGCTTCACCGGGCTGCTGCCACGGGCGATTAAATGCACCAACACCAAACATATCTGCACCATTCCAGCAGAAAGTGTGCCAGTAGCAGGCAGCAAACCGCAGGTGATCTTCCATACGCTTGCCTAACACTAACTCATCAGAGTTGTAGTGGCGAAATGCTAATGGATTAGTTGATTTGGTGCCTTCATAACGAACGCGCTCAAGCTGGTCAAAATAGGCTGGCATAATGAACTCCATAATCAGGTAATGCGGCGGGTGATGGATAATGTCGTAATATTGGGCACTCCCCACCTATTGCTCAATTATGTTATTTCATACTGCCATTGAGATAATTCACAAGTGTGCGCTACTTCTCAAAATAAAATCTGAACAATTTAAAAATTGTTACTTATCAAACTTAAATGCAACCCAGGTAACGAATCATTTAAAATACGATCCCGGTCATAAATCAAGAAATAAACCAAAAAACGTAATTGGAAGATAAAAATCTATAATTGCCTTCCCGCCGTTACCTGTTAAAACTCTGCTACGTCTTATGCTGTGATTGTTACTTTTACTGCTGTTTCTCCCCTACAAAAGGCATCACGATTATGAAGATGAAGAACATTTTACTTGCTGTTTGCACATCCCTTTTACTCACCAGTGTCGCAGGTCATGCCAAAGAAGTAAAAATCGGTATGGCGATTGATGATCTCCGCCTGGAACGCTGGCAGAAAGATCGCGATATTTTCGTCAACAAAGCTGAATCGCTTGGTGCGAAAGTATTTGTACAATCGGCGAATGGTAATGAAGAAACCCAAATGTCGCAGATTGAAAACATGATAAACCGGGGCGTGGATGTCCTTGTGATAATCCCTTACAACGGCCAGGTATTAAGCAATGTTATCAAAGAAGCAAAACAAGAAGGGATCAAGGTGCTGGCTTACGATCGCATGATCAATGATGCTGACATCGATTTTTATATCTCTTTCGATAATGAAAAAGTAGGTGAATTACAGGCTCAATCATTAGTCAATATTGTTCCCGAAGGGAATTATTTCCTGATGGGTGGCTCACCCGTTGATAACAACGCGAAGCTGTTCCGCGCTGGACAAATGAAAGTATTAAAACCTTATATCGACAGCGGAAAAATTAAGGTAGTGGGCGATCAATGGGTTGACGGCTGGTTACCGGAGAATGCGTTGAAGATTATGGAAAATGCGCTAACCGCCAACAATAACAAAATTGACGCAGTAGTTGCCTCAAATGACGCCACAGCTGGCGGTGCGATTCAGGCGCTGAGTGCGCAAGGATTATCAGGAAAAGTCGCTATTTCCGGACAAGATGCAGACCTTGCAGGCATCAAGCGCATTGTCGCCGGGACTCAAACCATGACGGTTTATAAACCTATTACATTGCTCGCAAATACCGCTGCGGAAATCGCCGTCGAACTGGGAAATGATCAACAGCCTAAAGCAGATACTTCGCTGAATAATGGCCTGAAAGATGTCCCTTCCCGACTACTCACACCTATTGATGTTAACAAAGATAATATTAACGAGACCGTCATTAAAGACGGATTCCACAAGAAAAGCGATCTGTAAGCCATGTGCCCTCTGCAAATCAGAGGGCAATAAAACGTGGTGTCAAATTCGCCACGGATATACGTGAATGTCCACGCAGGGTTCTCTTATTGGCTTATGTGGAGCAGTTATGCCATATCTTCTTGAAATGAAAAACATTACCAAGACATTCGGCGTAGTGAAGGCGGTTGATAACGTTAGCCTTAGGATCAATGCTGGCGAAATCATTTCATTATGCGGTGAAAATGGTTCGGGTAAATCGACGCTAATGAAAGTTCTGTGCGGAATTTATCCGCATGGAACCTACGAAGGCGAGATCATTTTTGCTGGCGAAGCCATCCGTGCCAGCCATATTCGTGATACCGAACGTAAGGGTATTGCGATCATCCACCAGGAATTAGCCCTGGTGAAAGAGTTAACAATACTGGAAAATATTTTCCTCGGTAACGAAATGACCCGTAACGGCGTTCTTGATTACGAGATGATGACGTTACGCTGTCAAAAATTACTCGATCAGGTCAGTTTGTCTATTTCGCCAGATACGCGCGTGGGCGATTTAGGATTAGGGCAACAACAGCTGGTAGAAATTGCAAAAGCGCTGAATAAGCAGGTCCGCTTACTTATTCTGGATGAACCAACGGCCTCCCTCACCGAGCAGGAAACTGCAATACTGCTGAATATTATACGTGACCTACAACAGCATGATATCGCCTGCATTTATATTTCACACAAATTGAATGAAGTTAAGGCCATCTCGAATACCATTTGCGTTATTCGCGACGGTAAACACATCGGCACACGCGATGCGACCAACATGACTGAAGACGATATTATCACCATGATGGTTGGTCGTGAGCTCACCGCACTTTACCCCAGCGAGCCTCATACCACGGGAGAAGAGATTTTACGGGTTGAGAATCTGACAGCCTGGCATCCCGTCAATCGCCATATAAAACGCGTCAACGACATTTCTTTCTCACTCAAGCAGGGCGAAATTCTCGGCATTGCCGGACTCGTCGGTGCAGGACGTACCGAAGCCGTACAGTGTCTGTTTGGCGTCTGGTCTGGTCGTTGGGAGGGAAAGATTTTTATTGAAGGCACTCAGGTGCATATCCATAACTGCCAGCAAGCTATTGCTCATGGCATCGCCATGGTGCCTGAAGACAGAAAAAAAGATGGCATTGTTCCGGTGATGGCTGTGGGGAAAAATATCACGCTGGCTGCACTCGATAAATTTACCGGGGGCATGAGCCATCTTGATGATGCCGCTGAACAAAAATGCATTCTGGAATCGCTTCAACAGCTCAAAGTAAAAACATCGTCCCCCGACCTTGCGATCGGGCGTCTGAGCGGAGGGAATCAGCAAAAAGCGATTCTCGCACGTTGCCTCCTGTTAAATCCCCGGATTCTCATTCTTGATGAACCCACCAGGGGTATTGATATCGGCGCCAAATATGAAATCTACAAACTCATCAACCAGCTCGTCCAGGAAGGCATTGCCGTGATTGTCATCTCCTCTGAATTACCTGAAGTGCTCGGACTAAGCGATCGCATCCTCGTGATGCATGAAGGAAAACTGAAAGCTAACCTGGTAAATCATAACCTGACTCAGGAGCAGGTGATGGAAGCCGCATTAAGGAGCGAACATCATGTCGAAAAACAATCCGTCTGAAGCGAAACTTTCTCCCTCTATCACAGGTGGTTTCCCAGCAATAAAATCGCTTAACTTGCAAGTCTTCGTCATGATTGCGGCGATTATCGTGATTATGCTGTTTTTCACGTGGACCACTGATGGCGCATACCTGAGCGCACGTAATGTCTCGAACCTGCTTCGACAGACTGCGATTACCGGTATTCTTGCCGTGGGTATGGTGTTTGTGATCATTTCCGCTGAAATCGATCTCTCTGTCGGTTCCATGATGGGATTATTGGGCGGCGTAGCGGCGATCTGTGATGTTTGGCTAGGCTGGCCTTTACCGCTGACGGTGATCGTAACCCTGACTCTGGGATTGCTCCTCGGGGCATGGAATGGATGGTGGGTTGCTTACCGCAAGGTTCCGTCGTTTATCGTCACCCTTGCGGGAATGCTGGCTTTCCGCGGTATTCTGATTGGCATCACCAACGGCACCACCGTATCCCCCACCAGCGCAGCAATGTCTCAGATTGGTCAGAGCTACTTGTCTGATGGCACAGGCTTTGTCATCGGTGCTCTCGGCTTAATGGCGTTTGTTGGCTGGCAATGGCGAGGCCGTATGCGTCGCCAGGCGTTAGGCCTTGCCACTCCCGCATCAACGTCGGCTGTGGGTCGCCAGGCATTCACAGCCATTGTCGTCTTAGGGGCAATCTGGCTATTAAACGATTATCGTGGTGTTCCAACGCCCGTCCTGCTGCTGACGCTGCTGCTGCTCGGTGGGATGTTTATGGCCACGCGCACGGCATTCGGTCGGAGAATTTACGCCATTGGCGGGAATCTGGAAGCCGCCCGCCTTTCAGGTATCAACGTTGAACGCACCAAACTTGCCGTTTTCGCTATTAATGGTTTGATGGTCGCCATTGCCGGGCTCATTCTTAGCTCCCGGCTTGGCGCAGGTTCCCCTTCCGCAGGGAACATTGCAGAACTGGATGCCATTGCCGCATGTGTCATCGGGGGAACCAGCCTGGCGGGAGGGGTCGGGAGTGTTGCCGGCGCCGTCATGGGCGCATTCATTATGGCTTCTCTCGATAATGGAATGAGTATGATGGACGTCCCCACCTTCTGGCAATACATAGTGAAAGGGGCGATATTGTTGTTGGCGGTATGGATGGACTCAGCAACCAAACGTCGTTCCTGAATTTAAGAAGTGGGTGTATCTCAATGCCGGTTAATGCAACCGGCATTGTCTTATCTACATGATTCAGCAGGAAAAGAACCATGTTTTATAAACGTCATCGTATTACGTTGTTATTTAATGCCAATAAAGCCTACGACCGTCAGGTGGTTGAAGGGGTTGGCGAGTATCTGCAAGCGTCGCAATCGGAGTGGGATATCTTCATAGAAGAAGATTTTCGTGCTCGCATTGATAACATTAAAGAGTGGTTAGGCGACGGCGTTATTGCCGATTATGACGATGATGATATTGCGCAATTACTTGTCGATGTGGATGTTCCGATCATTGGCGTTGGGGGTTCCTACCATCTGCAGCAAGATTATCCACCAGTACATTACATTGCCACCGACAACCACGCGCTGGTAGAAAGCGCCTTCCTGCATCTGAAAGAGAAAGGGATTAACCGGTTTGCATTTTATGGTCTTCCGGCTTCAAGCGGTAAACGCTGGGCCGCAGAACGTGAATATGCGTTTTGCCAGTTGGTTGCCAAAGAGAAGTACCGCGGCGTCGTCTATCAGGGGCTGGAAACCGCGCCGG
>NZ_SZWS01000053.1:95416-106148 GCF_005281245.1 Citrobacter sp. wls826 | reverse complement strand
CGGACTGGCTGCAAACCTTACCGCCACAAACCGGGATTATCGCCGTCACAGACGCACGTGCGCGGCACGTTCTGCAGGCCTGTGAACATCTGCATATTCCGGTACCGGAAAAACTGTGCGTCATTGGTATCGATAACGAAGAGCTGACCCGTTACCTGTCACGAGTCGCCTTGTCCTCCGTCGCTCAGGGGGCCAGACAGATGGGATATCAGGCAGCCAAACTACTCCACCGCCTGCTGGCTCACGAAGAGATACCCTTACAGCGCATTCTGGTTCCTCCTGTACGCGTTGTTGCGCGTCAGTCTACAGATTATCGTTCACTTACCGATCCTGCCGTTATTCAGGCGATGCATTACATTCGCAACCATGCCTGCAAAGGTATCAAGGTTGATCAAGTGTTGGACTCAGTAGGGATTTCACGTTCGAATCTGGAGAAGCGCTTTAAAGAAGAGGTCGGAGAGACCATTCACGCCGTGATTCATGCCGAAAAGCTGGAAAAGGCGCGCAGCCTGTTGATTTCTACCACGCTTTCAATCAACGAAATTTCACAGATGTGCGGCTACCCATCTCTGCAGTATTTCTATTCGGTATTCAAGAAAGAGTACGACACGACGCCAAAAGAGTATCGCGATGTGAACAGTGAAGTGTTGCTATAAGGATGATAGCCGGAGGGCGAAGTCGCCATCCGGCACTCGAAATTACATATGCGCGGCGATTAAACGCTGGTTGTCCTGATACATTGCAAACAGATAGTTGTTATAACTCTGTCCCTTAGTGGAATAACCCTTCAGCTTATGGATCATCGCGGTGGCGGTGACTTCCTGATCGGCTTTACGCAACTGCGCACGTGACTTACGGAAGGAAGAGTAGGCCGGATGCGTATTCAAATTAATGACGTAAGCATTCACCGACTCTTTCACTGATTCAAATTGTGAGTAGCCTTTGACCTTACCCGGTGCATTGTTACAACGACCCTTGCCACATTTCATGCCAAACAGGTTGTTGTTGCTACGCGCCAGCTTCGACGTACCCCAGCCGCTTTCTGCCGCAGCCATGGTTGCCACCATACTGGTCGGGATAATGTCTACACGCTCAAGCAGCGTATTCCACGGAATTTTACGCGTGTTACCAGACCAGTTCACCTTGTAGCGCTTCGCGATGTCTTTCATACGCGTACGCTCAGTCGGTGACCAGCGGTTCTGGTACTGTTTTGAAATCAGCCAGTTACGGTCCGCCGTAATGGCAGCATTTTGACTGGTAATATAAGGCATAACCGTCCGGAGAAACGCTTTTTTCCTTGGTGTTCCGGAAGGGTATTTTCGCAAATCAGGAAGTGAACTACTCTTTGCACTATTGCGAGAATACTCTTGTTTACTGCTAACCTGTTTATTACTTGCCTTGGTTATCTGGGGCTTGTGACTCGTTGTCGCCGTGTGTGTCTTTGCCAGCACCTCACCCGAAAATGCAACGGTGAGTAACATAAGAATCATTGCCCCATATCGTCGAATGGGAGTCAATATCATTAGGTCTCCTGGTCGGATTTATACATTCCAACACCTTATATTTTTCACAAAAATGAGAGATGAATCTCAAATCATATCAAAAATAGCCGTCAAGAGCACCCACAGGAATAGTCCAATTCTGAAACTATGTCACGTATTAACAGTTCTGGGTGCCATTAATTCGAAGAAAATGTGGAGGTTATCGCAAAATCAGTTCATTTTTTGCGCGCGATCGCTCACCCTCACTTCTCCTCCTGGCGGAATCAACTCAAAGGAGGAGTTTCCGGCCTGATTTCACTGGCAAACTGGCGAAAATCGCAGCATCAAGGACAGCACTATGAAACTTGCCGCCGTTGCGCTGGCGCTAATGCCCGGCATTGCCATCGCCTCATCATGGACGTCTCAAGGACTTCCCACCTTCGAAGCGGAAGGTACGGGTAAATTCGTCAGCCATGCAGCGTTGACGAAGGGTACCCGTCCTTTAACCCTGAATTTTGACCAACAGTGCTGGCAGCCTGCTGATGCGATAAAACTCAACCAGATGCTGTCGCTAAAACCTTGTGAAGGCACGCCGCCACAGTGGCGTTTATTCAAAGACGGCGATTACATACTGGAAATCGATACCCGCTCCGGTACGCCAACGCTGATGCTGTTGGTAAAAAGTGCTAAGGACACCGTCACCACCCAGATTCGCCAATGCCCGAAATGGGACGGTTCACCATTAACGCTGGACGTGAGCCAGACCTTCCCGGAAGGTGCCGTGGTGCGTGATTTCTACAGCCAGCAAACGGCAACGGTAAAAAACGGGTCGATTACCCTACAGCCCGCCGCAACCAGTAACGGGCTGTTGCTACTGGAACGGGCGGAAACCGATGCCCCCGCAGCTTTCGACTGGCATAACGCCACGGTGTATTTCGTCCTGACGGACCGCTTTGTGAATGGCGATCCGAGTAACGACCACAGCTATGGGCGTCGCAACGACGGCATGCAGGAAATTGGCACGTTCCACGGTGGCGATTTGCGCGGGCTCGCCAGCAAACTCGACTACCTGCAACAGTTAGGCGTCAACGCCCTGTGGATCAGCGCGCCGTTTGAGCAAATCCACGGCTGGGTCGGCGGTGGCGCCAAAGGGGACTTCCCCCACTACGCTTACCACGGCTACTACACCCAAGACTGGACCACGCTTGACGCCAATATGGGAAACGAAGCGGACCTGCGTGCGCTGGTTGATGGCGCACACCAGCGCGGCATCCGTGTCTTGTTTGATGTGGTGATGAACCATACCGGCTACGCCACGCTGGCGGATATGCAGGAGTATCATTTTGGGGCACTGTACCTATCGGGCGATGAGTTGAAAAAAACGCTCGGGGAACGCTGGACGGACTGGCAGCCATCCGCCGGGCAAAGCTGGCACAGTTTCAATGATTACATCAACTTTAGCGATAAAGCTGGTTGGGAAAAATGGTGGGGAAAAAACTGGATCCGCACCGATATTGGCGATTACGACAATCCTGGCTTTGACGACCTGACGATGTCGCTGGCTTTCCTGCCCGATCTGAAAACCGAATCCACCACGCCTTCCGGGCTGCCAAACTTTTATCAGCACAAGCCGGATACGCACGCCAAAGCCATCGCCGGTTACACGCCCCGGGATTATCTGACGCACTGGCTCAGTCAGTGGGTGCGTGATTATGGGATTGACGGCTTTCGGGTCGACACCGCTAAACACGTCGAGCTTCCCGCCTGGCAGCAGCTAAAAACACAAGCCAGCGCGGCGCTGGTCGAATGGAAGAAAGCCAATCCGGAAAAAGCGCTGGATGATAACCCCTTCTGGATGACTGGCGAGGCCTGGGGTCACGGTGTGATGCAAAGCGACTATTACCGTCACGGCTTCGATGCGATGATCAATTTCGACTACCAGGAGCAGGCGGCAAAGGCCGTCGATTGTCTGGCAAATATGGACCCCACCTGGCAGCAGATGGCGGATAAATTGCAGAACTTCAACGTCCTGAGCTATCTCTCCTCGCACGATACACGTCTGTTCCGCGAAGGTGGAGACAACGCCGCCGAGCTATTGCTGCTGGCACCTGGCGCGGTTCAACTCTTTTATGGCGACGAGTCGGCCCGCCCCTTTGGCCCAACCGGCTCAGACCCATTACAGGGTACGCGCTCAGAGATGAACTGGCAGGATGTGACCGGGAAATCTGCCGCCAGCGTCGCCCACTGGCAGCGAATCAGTCAGTTCAGGGCCAGGCATCCCGCCATTGGCGCCGGTAAACAAATCACGCTGCCGCTGAAGCAGGGATACGGATTTATTCGTGAGCATGGCGACGATAAGGTGATGGTGGTGTGGGCCGGTCAGCCCTGATCCCGGCAGGCTTCTCGCTGTCCACGCAGCGGGAAGCCTTACTCAACATTAAAAACCAGCCAAATAAAAATCAGCAGCACAAAATCTCAATCCGGCCTGATACCCCTGATTTGCACCCTGCCATGGGTAGCGCTATGGTTAGCCACTTTACTACTCAGTTCGACAGACCACCTGCTATGACATTCTCACTTTTTGGCGACAAATTTACCCGCCATTCAGGCATCACACGCCTGATGGAGGACCTTAACGACGGTTTACGCACCCCAGGCGCCATCATGCTCGGTGGCGGCAATCCGGCGCAAATTCCAGAGATGCAAAATTACTTTCAGTCTCTGCTGGCAGATATGCTGGAAAACGGCAAAGTCACTGATGCGCTTTGCAATTACGATGGTCCACAAGGTAAAACCGAGCTGCTGACTGAGCTGGCGAAACTGCTACGTGAGAAGCAGGGTTGGGATATCGAGCCACAAAATATTGCACTGACAAATGGCAGTCAGAGCGCATTTTTCTACTTATTCAATCTGTTCGCCGGACGCCGCGCCGACGGAACAACGCAAAAAGTGTTGTTCCCGTTAGCTCCGGAATACATTGGCTATGCCGATTCCGGGCTGGAAGAGGATCTCTTTGTCTCCGCGCGTCCAAACATCGAACTGTTACCAGAAGGTCAGTTTAAGTATCACGTTGATTTTGAACACCTGCACATCGGTGAAGAGACGGGCATGATCTGCGTGTCACGTCCGACAAACCCGACAGGCAACGTGATCACCGATGAAGAGCTGATGAAGCTGGACCGGCTGGCCAACCAGCATGGGATCCCGCTGGTGATTGATAACGCCTATGGCGTACCGTTCCCCGGCATCATCTTTAGCGAAGCGCGCCCGCTGTGGAATCCCAACATTGTGCTGTGCATGAGCCTTTCCAAGCTGGGTCTGCCAGGCTCCCGCTGCGGCATCATTATCGCGAATGAAAAAATCATCACCGCCATCACCAACATGAACGGCATTATCAGCCTCGCGCCTGGCGGAATGGGTCCGGCAATCATGTGCGAAATGATTAAGCGCAACGACCTTCTGCGTCTGTCCGAGACGGTGATTAAGCCGTTTTATTATCAGCGCGTTCAGGAGACGATTGCGATCATTCGCCGCTATTTATCTGAAGATCGGTGCCTTATTCATAAACCGGAGGGCGCGATTTTCCTGTGGTTATGGTTCAAAGATTTGCCTATCACCACCGAACTGTTGTATCAGCGTCTGAAAGCGCGCGGCGTGCTGATGGTTCCCGGTGATTACTTCTTCCCTGGTCTGGATAAACCCTGGCCGCATACGCATCAGTGCATGCGGATGAACTACGTGCCAGAACCGGAGAAAATCGAAGCTGGAGTGAAGATTCTGGCTGAAGAGATCGAACGCGCCTGGCAGGAAGGCTAACGCAAGTCCCGACCTAACCACAGATCGGGACTCAAATTACTGTGGAAGTGAACACAGACGCTGGCGCTGAATACTGACGGCATCTATACACTGCAACGCGCTGGTCGGGCAGGCTTCGACACACGCGGGTCCCGCATCACGGTGCCAGCATAAATCGCATTTTATCGCCTGCACCTGTGACGAGCGGGCGACGACATTCATTGCCCCAAACGGGCAGGCCAGCATACAACTTTTACAGCCAATACAACGCGTCTGTTCAACGAAGATATGCCCATGTTCACGACGAATTGCGTGCGTCGGGCAGACATTTGCACAGGGAGCGTCCTCGCATTGATGGCAGGCGACTGCCGTCGTAAAGGCGTCGTCTTTGATCACGCGGATGCGCGGGGTAAACGCAGTGGAAGAGACCGACGCGCAGTCCTGGTTTTGCTGGTGCGCGACGACGCAAGCAACTTCGCAGGTACGACACCCAATACATTTTGCCGCATCCGCCATAATAAACGCGTTCATTACTCCCTCCGTCTGCGTGAAAACCACAGAGTGCCAGAGAGGTTGCCCCTGACGCCTTGATCGGACAGGGGAAACGGTTAAATATTGTCAGGTGCCTGAACAACTATGGCGATCCGCCTAATCGCGAACGGTAAAACCCAGCTCATTGGAAATCGCCTGCGCGGTTTCCCGTAGCGGCTTGAGTAGATTTTTTTCCCCTATCTGCTTAAGTCGCGAAGTAGAGAGTGAAATTGACACCGCGTACGGCACCCGACCATGAATATCAAACACCGGTACAGCAATACAGGAAACGCCCAGTTCGTTCTCTTCACGATCCATCGCCATACTGCTTTCGCGGATCTGCGCCAATTCGTCGTACATCGCCGGCAAACCGGTAATGGTATTGCGGGTCAGCGGCTGAATAAGATCCTGATGGCTCTCCCAATAAGATTCCACATAATCCGCATGTCCAAACGCCATGTAAATTTTACCCATCGCGGAGCAATACAGCGGCATATGTTGACCGATATAAGCGCGGGTACGCAGCATGCCCGTCGTCGGTTCCAGCTTATAAATCAGAATCGCGTGGTCATCTTCACGGCTTGAGAAGTTGATTGTTTCACCCGTGGCAATGTTCAACGCTTCGAGGTGCGGTGCGGCAACATGGATGATATTCAGTGAAGATAGTGCCTTCTGACCCACGGCGATAAATTTAGTGGTCAACCTATAGCTACCCGCAGCAGGTGCAGGCGTGACATATCCGCAGGACTGCAGCCCTTGCAGGAGTCGATGCACAGTACTTTTGTTCAGCCCGGCCAGTTCAGACAGATGGGCCAGTGGGCACCCATTCGGATAGTTACTCAGAATCTCAATCAACATTAAACCACGGAACAGGCTCTGACTTCCGGCTGGCCTCTCTTTGTCTTGCGTCATTTCACTCTCTTTTGTGCCCATCGCTTCCGCTCCCCTTTTCGTCGCGCTCTGATGGTAGCGCAAAGTGTGTTTCAGTTCACGATCTGAACCGAAAAAACACAACCATTTGATTTTGATGATTTTAAAAAATAGACCACCCCGTTGATCTGTCAAAATTTGATCGCTATATTTGAAATCAGATTTCGCATAGTGAAATTTAGAGATAAAAAAGCGATCAAATTTAAACAAGGAAACAGGAATGAAAGTCACTTTTGAGCAGTTGAAAGATGCGTTCAAGCGGGTACTGCTGGCACGCGGTATTGCCGTTGAAACCGCCGATGCCTGTGCCGAAATGTTTGCGCGCACCACCGAGTCCGGCGTTTATTCGCACGGTGTGAATCGTTTTCCTCGTTTTATTCAGCAATTGGATAACGGCGACATCATTCCTGAGGCCAAACCGCAACGCATTACCAGCCTGGGGGCGATTGAACAATGGGATGCCCAGCGTTCGATCGGCAACCTGACGGCGAAAAAGATGATGGACAGAGCCATTGAGCTGGCCTCCGATCACGGTATTGGCCTGGTCGCACTGCGTAACGCCAACCACTGGATGCGCGGCGGTAGCTATGGCTGGCAGGCGGCGGAGAAAGGTTACATCGGTATCTGCTGGACTAACTCGATTGCCGTCATGCCACCGTGGGGTTCGAAAGAGTGCCGCATTGGTACTAACCCGCTGATCGTCGCGATCCCCTCATCACCAATCACCATGGTTGATATGTCGATGTCGATGTTCTCCTACGGCATGCTGGAAGTGAATCGCCTGGCCGGTCGCCAACTGCCGGTAGATGGTGGCTTTGATGATGAAGGCAATCTCACCAAAGAGCCGGGTGTTATCGAAAAAAACCGCCGCATTTTGCCAATGGGCTACTGGAAAGGTTCAGGTCTGTCGATTGTGCTGGATATGATTGCCACCCTGCTTTCTGATGGCTCCTCCGTTGCGGAAGTCACCCAGGATAACAGCGATGAATATGGCGTTTCACAGATTTTTATCGCCATTGAAGTTGATAAGCTGATCGACGGCGCCACCCGCGATGCCAAGCTACAGCGGATTATGGATTTCATCATCACCGCCGAACGCGCAGATGAAAACACGCCTGTCCGTCTGCCGGGCCACGAGTTTACAAAGCTACTGGAAGAAAATCGCCGGAACGGTATCACCGTTGACGACAGCGTCTGGGCAAAAATTCAGGCCCTGTAAGGAGCAACACCATGATCTTCGGACATATTGCTCAACCTAACCCATGCCGTTTGCCCGCTGCGATTGAAAGGGCGCTCGACTTTCTGCGCACCACAGATTTTCAAAAACTGGAGCCGGGCGTGGTGGAGATCGACGGTAAAAATATCTTCGCGCAAATTATCGATTTAACCACCCGTGACGTTGCCGAAAATCGTCCTGAGGTGCATCGCCGCTATCTGGATATTCAGTTTCTGGCCTGGGGTGAAGAGAAAATCGGGATCGCCATTGATACCGGGAATAACCAAATCAGTGAATCGTTATTAGAACAGCGCGATATTATTTTTTATCACGCCAGCGAACATGAATCTTTCATTGAAATGATTCCGGGAAGTTATGCCATATTTTTCCCGCAGGATGTTCACCGCCCTGGATGTCATAAAACTGTCGCCACACCGATCCGTAAAATAGTTGTGAAGGTCGCTATTTCAGTTTTATAAAAAGGAGCACAACATGAGCGTTAATAATGCCGGTTATATTATCGGTGCGTACCCCTGTGCACCCTCATTTCACCAAAAGAGTGAAGAGGAAGAGAAGGATTTCTGGCGACAACTCGCCGATACCCCGGATATTCGCGGTTTGGAGCAGCCCTGCCTTGAACATCTTCACCCGTTAGGCGACGAATGGTTATTACGTCATACACCGGGCGACTGGCAAATCGTGGTCACAGCTATAATGGAAACCATGCGCCGTCGTGGCGCAAACAGCGCTTTTGGGCTGGCTTCCAGCGACGAAGAACAACGTAAAGCCTGCGTGGCGTATTACCGCCATCTGCAGCAGAAAATCAACCATATCAATGCAGCCAACGGCGGAAAAGTAATCGCGCTGGAGCTGCATGCCGCACCCTGTGCCAGCAATCCAGATGTTGCGCAGGCCACCGACGCATTCGCCCGTTCGCTTAAAGAGATAGCCAATTGGGACTGGTCCTGCGATCTGGTGCTGGAACATTGTGATGCCATGACCGGTATTGCGCCGCGCAAAGGTTTTCTGCCGTTGGACAACGTGCTGGAGGTCATTGCCGGGTATGACATCAGCGTGTGCATTAACTGGGCGCGCTCGGCCATTGAAGGACGGAACCTCACCCTACCGCTGACCCACACGCAGCAGGCCCAACGGGCTGGAAAACTGGGCGCACTGATGTTTTCCGGTACCACGCTTGCGGGGGAATACGGCGAGTGGCAGGACTTACACGCACCGTTTGCCCCTTTCTGTCCAGAAGGTCTGATGGCCACCGACCATGCCCGCGAATTATTCGCCTGCGCAGGAGCAGACCCATTGCAATTTTCTGGCATTAAATTGCTGGAAATAAATGCCAGTGCAGATGTGAACCATCGTGTAGCGATATTGCGCGACGGTATCGCCGCATTAAATAAAGCAAAACTATAAAAATAAAATACTACTCTACGAGAATATTAATATGAACATGACCTCTCGCCCTACACTTCAAGACATACCCCGTCAGCGCTGGCTACGGATTATTCCACCTATTCTCATCGCCTGTATTATTTCTTATATGGACCGCGTCAATATCGCATTCGCGATGCCCGGCGGAATGGATGAGGAATTAGGTATTTCCGCCACCATGGCCGGTCTGGCCGGTGGTATTTTCTTTATCGGCTATCTGTTTTTACAGGTTCCCGGCGGAAAAATTGCCGTACACGGCAGCGGCAAGAAATTTATCGGCTGGTCGTTGGTTGCCTGGGCGGTCATTTCCGTTTTGACGGGGTTGATCACGAATCAGTATCAACTGCTGGTTTTGCGCTTCTTACTCGGCGTTGCCGAAGGCGGCATGCTGCCGGTCGTGCTGACGATGATCAGTAATTGGTTCCCCGATGCCGAACGCGGTCGCGCCAATGCGATTGTGATTATGTTTGTGCCGATTGCCGGGATCATTACCGCCCCGCTCTCGGGTTGGATCATCACCGTGCTCGACTGGCGCTGGCTGTTTATCATTGAAGGTTTACTGTCTGTCGTCGTCCTGGTGCTGTGGGCCTATACCGTTTACGACCGTCCGCAGGAAGCGCGCTGGATCTCTGACGCCGAGAAAAATTACCTGGTGGAAACGCTGGCCGCCGAGCAAAAAGCCATTGCCGGAACCGAAGTCAAAAATGCCTCTCTGGGCGCAGTACTTTCCGATAAAACCATGTGGCAGCTAATCGCGCTGAACTTCTTCTATCAGACCGGGATTTACGGTTACACCCTGTGGCTGCCGACCATTCTCAAAGAGTTGACTCACAGCAGCATGGGGCAGGTCGGCATGCTCGCCATTCTGCCTTACGTCGGCGCAATTGCCGGGATGTTCCTGTTCTCTTCTCTCTCTGACCGCACCGGTAAACGCAAGCTGTTCGTCTGCCTGCCGCTGATTGGCTTTGCCCTGTGCATGTTCCTCTCTGTGGCGCTGAAAAATAACGTCTGGCTGGCTTATGCCGCGCTGGTCGGCTGCGGATTCTTCCTGCAATCGGCTGCGGGCGTGTTCTGGACTATTCCGGCGCGTTTGTTCAGCGCGGAAATGGCCGGTGGCGCACGTGGGGTCATCAACGCTCTCGGCAACCTCGGTGGCTTTTGCGGTCCTTACGCGGTCGGCGTACTCATCACCCTGTACAGCAAAGATGCGGGCGTTTACTGCCTGGCAATTTCACTGGCTCTGGCCGCGCTGATGGCCCTGCTGCTGCCAGCGAAATGCGATGCCGGCGCCGCGCCGCTAAATACACTGAATCCACATAAACGTACAGCTTAAAAC
>NZ_SZWS01000053.1:94626-95366 GCF_005281245.1 Citrobacter sp. wls826 | reverse complement strand
GCTTCGCTTACCGGGCCTACAGGTAGCAACCGTCGTAGGCCGGATAAGCGCAGCGCCATCCGGCAAAAATGAGATAACAAAGATGAGTGAGAAAGCGACCTTCTGGCTGGGTATTGATTGCGGCGGTACATATCTGAAAGCAGGTTTGTATGATGCCAAAGGTCACGAGCAGGGAATTAACCGGCAATCGCTGCAGACAATATCGCCATTACCCGGGTACGCCGAACGCGATATGCACCAACTGTGGCAACAGTGCGTCGCGACCATTGCCGGGCTGTTAAAGCGTACAGGTGTCTGCGGCGAGCAAATCAAAGGTGTCGGTATATCCGCTCAGGGCAAAGGCCTGTTCCTACTTGATAAGCAAGATAAGCCGCTAGGTAATGCCATTCTCTCTTCTGACCGACGTGCGATGGACATCGTACAGCGCTGGCAGCAGGATGGGATCCCTGAGCAGCTCTACCCGGTCACCCGCCAGACATTGTGGACCGGGCATCCGGCATCGCTCCTACGCTGGGTGAAAGAGAACACCCCTCAGCGCTACGCGCAAATTGGTAGCGTCATGATGGGTCATGACTACCTGCGCTGGTGCTTAACCGGCGTCAAAGGCTGCGAAGAGAGCAATATCTCCGAGTCGAACCTCTACAACATGACCACGGGTCAGTACGACCCGAAGCTGACTCAGTGGCTGGGTATCAGTGAAATCGACCATGCCCTGCCCCCCATCGTGGGGTCAGCAGAAA
>NZ_SZWS01000053.1:93282-94584 GCF_005281245.1 Citrobacter sp. wls826 | reverse complement strand
TCACCGCCCAGACAGCCGCCATCACCGGTCTGGCGGCGGGTACGCCCGTCGTCGGCGGTCTGTTTGATGTGGTTTCCACCGCACTCTGCGCCGGTATCGAAGATGAGCACACCCTTAACGCGGTGATGGGAACGTGGGCTGTCACCAGCGGGATCGCTCACGGCCTGCGCGACCACGAGCCTCATCCCTATGTTTATGGCCGCTATGTGAATGACGGGCAGTACATCGTTCATGAAGCCAGTCCGACCTCCTCCGGCAATCTGGAATGGTTTACCGCTCAGTGGGGTGAGCTCTCTTTTGATGATATTAATCAGGCCGTTGCTAGCTTACCGAAAGCCGGTAGCGCGCTTTTCTTCCTGCCCTTTTTGTACGGCAGTAACGCCGGGCTGGAGATGACCAGCGGCTTTTATGGCATGCAGGCTATACACACTCGCGCCCACTTATTACAGGCCATCTACGAAGGCGTGGTTTTCAGCCACATGACCCACCTGAACCGCATGCGTGAACGTTTTACGCAGGCACATACCCTGCGCGTCACCGGAGGTCCGGCGCACTCCGATATCTGGATGCAAATGCTGGCAGACGTCAGCGGCTTACGTATCGAGCTGCCACAGATTGAAGAGACCGGCTGCTTTGGCGCAGCGCTCGCCGCCCGCGTAGGCACTGGCGTTTATCACAATTTCAGCGACGCGCAGCGCAGCTTACAGCACCCAGTGCGCACACTGCTGCCAGACGCCGCCGCGCATGCGAGCTACCAGCGCAAATACCGCCAATACCAGAATTTAATTACCGCACTACAGGGCTATCACGCCCGCATTAAGGAGCATGAATGATGAGTCGACCATTACTGCAACTGGCACTCGACCACACCAACCTGCAGGCAGCCCAGCGCGATGTCGCACTGCTACAAGAAAGTGTCGATATCGTTGAAGCGGGAACGATTCTCTGCTTAACCGAAGGCCTTAGCGCCGTCAAAGCGCTGCGCGCCCAGTGCCCAAATAAAATCATCGTCGCCGACTGGAAGGTAGCCGATGCGGGCGAAACCCTTGCACAGCAAGCGTTTGGCGCTGGCGCTAACTGGATGACCATCATCTGCGCTGCGCCGCTGGCGACGGTAGAGAAAGGCCATGGCGTCGCGCAGTCCTGCGGCGGCGAAATTCAGATGGAACTGTTCGGCAACTGGACGCTGGATGACGCCCGTGACTGGTATCGCGTTGGGGTTCGCCAGGCGATTTACCATCGTGGGCGCGATGCCCAGGCCAGCGGGCAACAGTGGGGAGAAGCGGATCTGGCGCGCATGAA
>NZ_SZWS01000053.1:81902-93167 GCF_005281245.1 Citrobacter sp. wls826 | reverse complement strand
CCTGCCGCTGTTTCGCGATATCAACGTCAAAGCCTTTATCGCCGGACGCGCGCTGGCTGGGGCTCAAAACCCAACGCAGGTTGCCGCTGAATTCCATGCGCAAATCGACGCCATCTGGGGAGCACAGTATGCGTAATCATCCGTTAGGTATCTATGAAAAAGCGCTGGCGAAAGACCTCTCCTGGCCGGAGCGTTTGGTGCTGGCGAAAAGCTGCGGTTTTGATTTCGTCGAGATGTCGGTGGATGAAACCGATGAACGTCTGTCGCGTCTCGACTGGAGCCCCGCTCAGCGCGCATCACTGGTGAGCGCGATGCTGGAAACCGGCGTGGCAATCCCCTCAATGTGCCTGTCCGCCCACCGCCGTTTTCCCTTTGGCAGCCGCGATGAATCAGTCCGCGTTCGGGCGCGCGACATCATGACCAAAGCCATTCGTCTGGCGCGCGATCTCGGTATTCGCACCATTCAACTGGCAGGTTACGACGTCTATTACGAGGAACATGACGAAGGTACGCAACAGCGCTTTGCCGAAGGGGTGGCATGGGCAGTCAAGCAAGCCGCCGCCGCGCAGGTCATGCTGGCGGTAGAAATTATGGATACCGCTTTTATGAACTCGATTAGCAAGTGGAAAAAGTGGGACGAAATGCTGTCATCGCCGTGGTTCACCGTCTATCCGGACGTAGGCAATCTCAGCGCCTGGGGAAATGACGTCACTGCCGAATTGACGCTGGGCATCGACCGTATCGCCGCTATCCACCTGAAAGACACGCTACCGGTAACCGAAACCCATCCGGGCCAGTTTCGCGATGTGCCTTTTGGCGAAGGGTGCGTGGACTTTGTCGGTATCTTCAAAACGCTGCATGAGCTGAACTATCGCGGATCGTTTCTGATTGAAATGTGGACTGAAAAAGCGAATGAGCCGGTACTGGAAATTATCCAGGCGCGACGCTGGATAGAAGCACGTATGCAGGAAGGAGGATTTCCATGTTAGAACAACTGAAGGCCGAGGTGCTGGCGGCCAATCTGGCGCTTCCGGCTCATGGTTTAGTCACCTTTACCTGGGGTAACGTCAGCGCGGTGGATGAAACGCGTAAGCTGATGGTGATTAAGCCGTCCGGCGTGGAATATGACGTGATGGCCGCCGACGATATGGTGGTGGTGGATATTGCCAGCGGCAATGTGGTTGAAGGTAGTAAAAAACCCTCCTCAGACACGCCAACCCATCTGGCGCTGTACCGTCGCTACCCTGAAATCGGTGGGATCGTCCACACCCATTCACGCCACGCGACGATCTGGTCACAGGCGGGTCTTGATCTCCCGGCATGGGGTACCACACATGCCGATTATTTCTATGGTTCTATTCCGTGTACTCGTCTGATGACCGTTGAGGAGATTAACGGCGAATATGAATATCAAACCGGTGAGGTCATTATTCAGACCTTTGAGCAACGCGATCTTAATCCGCTGCATGTTCCGGCGGTATTAGTGCATTCACACGGTCCGTTCGCCTGGGGTAAAGATGCCGCAGACGCCGTACATAACGCCGTGGTGCTCGAAGAGTGCGCCTATATGGGGCTGTTCTCGCGCCAGTTAGCCCCTCAGTTGCCGGATATGCAGTCGGAGTTGCTGGATAAACACTATCTGCGCAAACACGGTGTGAACGCGTATTACGGGCAGTAACGGGTCAGGCGCTATTAATATGCTCTTTGCAATAGCGCCGTTTCCACGCTGCGGGTGTCAGGCTGGTATGCTTGCGAAAGATTTTGCGAAAGTAACCCACATCATTAAATCCACATTTTATCGCCACTTCGGTAAGCGACAGCGAGCCACTGATCAACAGTTTTTCTGCCGCTCTTACCCGCTGGCGATGCAATGCTTCAGTTAGCGTCAGCCTGAAAGCGCTACGGAATACACGCCCCAGATAATCCGCATTGCAATGCAGCTCTTTCGCCAGAGTTGAAGCACTAATCGGCAGGTGGAACTGGGTGTGGATTATTTGTTGCGCTTTCCATGCCAGCGCATTACCGGGGCTATCTGCGGGTTGCTCGCTAGCCGCCGCGGAGATTTGCTGCAAAATCAGCAGTAGGATCAGTTCCAACGCAACGCTGCGATGAATATTTTCCTGCTCGCGTAAGAACTGCCGAAACAGCGAAATAATATATTGTGGCTCGCTAACCCGGGCATGCTGAGGAATCGCAAGCAACGGTTCTGTAAGTGAAGCATCGTTTTCTGCTGTCACCTCAAAGTGCAACCAGTAAAATTTCAAATCAGCCGGAAATTGTCCCACACCAATATGCAAACGCTGCGGCCATAGCAACAAACTTTCTCCAGCATTCACACAAAAAACGGTCTGGCCTTCGCGAATCGTTAATGTCCCTTTTTCGACAAAGATGATTTCCCAGGATTGCAATTGCCGCGCCGGATGGCTTCCCACGCCTCGGGAAATAAATAGCCCACCATTTTGCACTTTAATCGGAAGAGACATGGATAATTCGAGCATATATATTCAAATTCCCGCTTTTTTGCATTATTTAAACTACTCTTTATCATTGATTATTCACGATAAAACTGCTTTTCGCTGGATCGAAATCACATTTTTATAATGAAGTCGGAATTGTCATCTTTTTATACTTTTCTCTTCCCTTGTTGACCCTAACATTTCGTGCAGAATAAATAACGTACTTTGCAAATTACAAACAAATAACCCGCAACGTAGCGGGGTACTTTCTGAAAATCCTCTCCGGGAGTTATTTATGACTTCGGCTCCGATTACGACATCTGATTTGGCACAGCGTGCCCAGGACGACAAATTATCCCTGCGTGAAAAAATTGGCTACGGCCTGGGCGATGCAGGCGGGACGGTAATTACCTGTCTGATCATGAACTTTCTGACATTTTTCTACACCGATGTCTTCGGGTTAACGCCCGCGCTGGTCGGCACATTGTTTATTGCCCTGCGCGTATTTGATGCTATTTCCGATCCGATAATGGGCATACTTGCCGACCGCACGCAAAGCCGCTGGGGGCGTTTTCGCCCATGGCAGCTGTGGGTGGCAATTCCCATTGGCATCATTGGCGTACTCACGTTTACCGTCCCTGACGCCAGCATGAGCGTAAAAATCGCCTGGGCATTCGGCACCTATCTGTTGCTCTCCGTCGGCTATACCGCCATTAACGTGCCGTACTGTGCGTTGATCAACACCATGACCACCCGCCACAATGAAGTGATCGCCTGCCAGTCCTGGCGCTTTGTGTTGTGCGGCGTGGCGGGATTCCTTGTCTCCGTCGGCCTGCCGTGGATGGTGGATATTCTGGGTCAGGGCAACGCCGCGCAGGGTTATCAGTTCGGCGTGGGCATCCTGTGCGCCATCGCAGTGGTGATGTTCCTGTGCTGTTTCTTCTGGGTTCGCGAGCGTGTGCCGCTGGCGATGATGGGAAAATTTACCCTGCGCGAACACATTGGCGGGCTGCGCAAAAATGACCAGTTGCTGCTGATGCTGGTGATGTCTTTCCTGCTGATTAACGTCTTCAATATTCGCGGCGGCGGGTACATGTACTTCATTACCTACGTGCTGGAGGGCAGCACCGCTTACACGTCGCTGTTTTTCACCATGGTCACCTTCGCGTCCATCATCGGTTCAGTGGTTGTCAGCCCGCTGACCCGCCGCATTGATACCGTCAAACTCTATTACTACACCAACGTGGTGCTGGCAGCCCTGGCAGTGATGATGTGGTTCCTGCCGACCGGTTCGGCTTATCAGACATTATGGCTGGCGGTTATTCTCGGCAACGGCATTATTTTAGGCTTCACGCTGCCGCTGCACTTCTCGCTGATGGCCTTTGCCGACGATTACGGCGAGTGGAAAACCGGCGTGCGTTCCTCCGGCATGAATTTCGCCTTCAACCTGTTTTTCATCAAGCTGGCCTGGGCCTCAAGCGCGGGGATCATCAGCCTGTTGTTTATTTTTGTCGCCTATCAGCCAGGCGCTGGCAACCAAACCGCCAGTTCGCTGCAAGGGATTACGGCGATGGAAACGCTGCTGCCCGCGCTGTTCCACCTGCTGCTGGCGCTGTCTATCCGCATTTGTAAACTCAATAACCCGATGATGTCGCGCATTGCCACCGATCTGCGTCAGCGTCATGTACAGCCTTAAGGAGCATGAAATGAACGTACTGGAAGTCGACCTGCACAAGCTCACGGTCAGCGATCCGTTTCTCGGACAATATCAGCAGTTGGTGCGTGATGTGGTGCTCCCCTACCAGTGGGATGCGCTCAATGACCGCATTGCAGAGGCGGAACCAAGCCATGCGATAGAGAACTTCCGCATCGCCGCAGGGCTGCAGGATGGCGAGTTTTACGGCATGGTTTTTCAGGATAGCGATGTAGCGAAATGGCTGGAGGCCGTTGCCTGGTCGCTGTGCCAGAAACCCGATGCGGAACTTGAGAAAACCGCTGATGAGGTCATTGAACTGGTGGCTGCGGCACAGTGTGAAGATGGCTATCTCAATACTTACTTTACGGTAAAAGCCCCGGATGAACGCTGGACCAACCTCGCGGAATGCCATGAACTGTACTGCGCCGGTCATTTAATTGAAGCGGGCGTCGCATTTTTCCAGGCGACGGGTAAGCGTCGTCTGTTAGAGGTGGTGTGCCGCCTGGCGGATCACATCGACAGCGTGTTTGGTCTCGGAGAGAATCAACTGCGTGGCTACCCCGGACACCCGGAAATCGAGCTGGCCTTAATGCGCTTGTTCGAAGTGACCCAGCAACCTCGCTATATGACGCTGGTAAATTACTTTGTTGAGCAGCGCGGCGCACAGCCCCATTTCTATGACGAAGAGTATGAAAAGCGCGGCCAAACCTCTTACTGGCATACTTACGGCCCAGCATGGATGGTGAAGGATAAACCCTATAGCCAGGCACATCAGCCCATTTCAGAACAGCAAACGGCGATCGGTCATGCAGTACGTTTTGTTTATCTGATGACCGGCGTGGCGCACCTGGCGCGCTTAAGCCGGGACGAAGGCAAACGTCAGGATTGCCTGCGTCTGTGGAAAAACATGGTCCAGCGTCAGTTGTACATTACCGGCGGGATCGGCTCTCAAAGCAGCGGTGAGGCGTTTAGCAGCGATTACGATCTGCCCAACGACTCCGTGTACGCGGAAAGCTGCGCTTCAATCGGACTGATGATGTTCGCCCGCAGAATGCTGGAAATGGAGGCCGACAGCCAGTATGCCGACGTAATGGAGCGCGCCCTGTATAACACCGTACTTGGCGGCATGGCGCTGGACGGTAAACACTTTTTCTACGTAAACCCACTGGAAGTACATCCTAACTCATTAAAATTCAATCATATTTACGACCACGTAAAGCCCGTTCGCCAACGCTGGTTCGGCTGCGCCTGCTGTCCGCCAAATATCGCCCGCGTGTTAACCTCAATTGGCCATTACATCTACACGCCACGTCAGGACGCGCTGTATATCAATATGTACGTGGGCAATAGCATGGAAGTCCCCATTGCAGATGGCTCGCTCAAACTGCGCATTAGCGGAGATTATCCATGGCATGAGCAGGTAAAAATCGCCATCGAATCGCCGCAATCGGTATATCACACTCTGGCCCTGCGCCTGCCAGACTGGTGCTCCGCGCCGCAGGTTTTACTGAATGGTCAGCCGGTTGAGCAGGATATTCGCAAAGGCTATTTGCACATCAGCCGAATCTGGCAGGAGGGAGATACGCTGAGTCTGACTCTGCCGATGCCAGTGCGTCGGGTGTACGGAAATCCACTGGTGCGTCATGTTGCCGGTAAGGTCGCCATTCAACGAGGGCCGCTGGTGTATTGCCTGGAGCAGGCCGACAACGGTGAGGAGCTACATAATTTGTGGCTGCCAAAAGAGAGTGAATTCAGGGTATTCGAGGGTAAGGGGCTGTTCAGCCATAAACAGTTAATTCAGGCTGAAGGCGTGAAGCAAAGTAGCGATGACGCGACACAGCAATCCTTGTGGCACTACGATGTTTCACCGACTACGCGCCAGTCACATACCCTGACGTTTATTCCGTGGTTTAGCTGGGCGAACCGTGGTGAAGGCGAAATGCGTATCTGGGTAAACGAGTAGTAACTGAAGGTATGCCGGATGACGATGCTTCGGGTCTTATCCGGTCTACCGCATTGAAAAGATTGCCCTCCTCCCTGAGGACAAACGGGTGAGAATCAGAAACGCCAGGTCAGACCGGACATAAAGGTAAAGCTGTCATCACGGTCAACCATCGGGCTATTTTTAATATCATCTGGCAGCGCACTATAGTTGGCGCTGGCCAGCAGCGTCAGATTGCTGGTCAATGCGTATTTAGCGGACAGGCCAACATACGGTGTCCAGCTATCGCCAGGGGAGTAGCTTGATAACCCACTACGGCGGGATTCATTGCCAGAGATGCCGTAGTAATATTCGTTGAAGTTTTCGTCATAGTAGAGCACGCCAATCGCCGGCGTCAGCGTCAGCTTGCCCATCGGCATTTGGCGAAACAGAGACATTTCCCCAACCCAACCGTTGCTGTTGTCCAGCACATCCGCTGCTGCGGAGACTTTAACGCTGCCCCATTTCTCATGGTGATACCATGCAGCACCCGCCATCGCGGTTGCGTCACGCTTGTTCAGTTGCTTCATCGCTTGATCGTCGTTATCACCCGGATCAAACTCAAGCGGCATGTACGAGGCAGTAATGCTAAATTCATTACTTTCATTTTTTGAAAGAATATAACCTAACGTTGTTTGCCTAAAATAAAATGATTCACTTTCATAACTGACAAGCGGTACTGCGTGAACGTTATCATTATATCCACGATAAGGAGATTCGTTATATACAGCGCCGCCGCCAATAGAAAATTCTGCGGCAGTTGCGCTCGCCATAAATGAAAAGGCGAATAGCGCCACAATATTGCGTTTAATTAACATGCCCACATTCCATTTTAAAATAAGATACAAAACGCGTGCATAATAATGCTTACAATTTCATCGGTGCAAGATTCATATTTATATAGTAATATATACAAACATATATATATTGGGTTTGGCGATGAACAAATTACAACTCAAACACCGGGAACTGAAGATTCTTTCGGTAATTGCTGCCAGTGAAAACATCAGTCATGCCGCTACGGTTCTCGGCATCGCACAAGCCAACGTTAGTAAGTACCTTGCTGATTTTGAATCAAAAGTTGGACTAAAGGTATTTGATCGCACCACTCGACAGCTCACCCTCACGCCGTTTGGTACGGCGCTGCTTCCTTACATCAATGACATGTTGGACAGAAACGATCAGCTCAATAATTTCATTGCTGATTATAAGCACGAAAAACGTGGCCGGGTAACCGTATATGCACCGACGGGCATAATTGCTTATTTATCGCAACATGTGATCGCAAAAATTCAGGATATCGGTGGAATTAACCTCTCACTCAAAACATGTAACCTGGAACGAAAGGCATTTTTTGAAGGTGTCGACTTCCCTGAAGATTGTGATATTTTAATCACCTATGCGCATCCTAAAGATGAATCTCTGGTTGCCAGTTTCATTACCAAATATGCGGTGACGGCTTTTGCCAGCCCTGAGTATATCAAAGCACATCCTATTAGTAGCCCTGATGAACTGGAAGAACATTCCTGTATCCTGATTGATTCCATGATGATAGATGAGGCTAATATCTGGCGTTTCACTTCTGCCGGAGGCAAGGAGATGCACGATTATCGGGTGACCGGAAATTATGTCTGCGACAATACACAGTCTGCACTTGCGCTGGCACGTAACCATCTGGGCATTGTTTTTGCGCCAAATGCGAGTATCCAAAAAGATATTGAATCCGGGTCGCTGGTTCCATGTTTCTCAGAACAACATGAATGGTGGCTGGATTTGGTGGTGATTTTCCGCAAACGTGAATATCAGCCATGGCGGGTACAGTTTATTCTTGATGAGATTTTGGCAGAGCTCCGCCAGCAACTTACTCAGGCGCTGGAACAGCAGCCTGAGTAAGCGAAATTAGGGTACCAGGTTCAAAATGGTAAGCAAAATAGCCTGCGCCTAGTGATCGAGATACAGATAATGCACCCAACTGGTCATACGCAGCAGAACCTTACGCATCACTGACACATGGGTGAAGTGATCAGAATAAACCGCGACCTGCGCATAAATCCCATCAGGCAGAGCGTTCACATCCACATTATCATTCAGCTCAATCGTGGCGATCACCCCTTCCGATCCGGGCGTAGAATTTAAGGATTGCAGCGCCCCATTCGACTGGTATGTCCCCCCCGGTACGGCCGGACTGATGGCAGCCAGTTTGCCGCTGAAAACCTTACCCGGCAGGGCGTTAAACACCACTTCAGCTTCATCGCCTGGCTCCAATCGCAGCAACGAGTTTTGCCGGAACTGGGCGATAATTTGCCGTTTTTGATCCGGGATAAACACCATCACCGGACGCATAGGCAGCGCGGCGGCATAGGTTCCCGGTCGCATCAGCACCTGCGTAACGTAACCATCGCTGGGCGCGCGAACCACTGTCTGGTCCAGGTTGAACTCCGCTTCGGCTAACTGCGCTTTCAGGCTGGCAATTTGCGAATTCTCACCCTGCACCAGGCTGTCTAACTGACTCTGGATTTGCTGTTGTTCCGCAACGGAGGATTTCACCGCTGCTTCCTGCGCCAGATAGTTTTGCCGCGCCGCATCGATATCGCGTTCAGAAAAAGGATTGACCTTCGCCTGACTTCCCTGCGCATAACGCTGGTAATCTTTAGCTAGCTTGTCACGCGTAGCCTTTGCCCGCTGCGTGTTGGCTTGCATTTCGTCTAACTGTGCCACCAGCACCTGCTCTTTATGTTGTGCGGTGACAATATCAGCTTTCAGGCGATCAACTCGTGCCTGATAACGTCCCGGATTAAGTTTAAACAGTACCTCACCTTTTTTGATCAGCGTATTCTTCTTATCCGTCACTTCCGTCACGACCCCCGTGACCTGCGGCACTACGGGAATAGAAATTACTGCCTTTTGCGCCTTAAATGTATACGGATGGTTATAATTCATCAATAATATAAGCCCGCAAACAATGAATATACCGCCCAATGCTGCAGTGGGTACTGTCCATTTATTGGCAGGAATTTTAAAAATCTTAAATATTGACCATGCGCACGCCACATAGGTCAGAACGATCAATAAATCCATCGATATTACTCCGCCGGAGAGGTCTTCGCCTCACCCAGTTTCTTTTCCAGATCGGCAACCCTGGCCTGCAACTGGATCAGGGAAGAATCCGCGCTTTGCATACCCCACCCGCGTTCCGGGCGATAAAGCGTTGCCCAGATCCATAAAAAGGGCCACATGACATGTAAGGTAAACAAACTCACCCAGCCTGCGACATGTATTGCGTCAGCATGAGGATGGTTACGTTTCTTTGCAATGAGATAGGGAATATCATGCAGAATAATAATCCCGTAAAAAATGACCAGGAATACAAAAATAAGCACTCCTAATGCAAAATAATTAAGGAACATATTTGCCTCAGGGATTTAAATTAAAAATTCGGCTGCAATTTGATTTACACAATAGAGTTGATAATAGTAGTGGAATGACCAGATTGGATGCAATCGTCTTATTTATATAACGATATATGGGTTTATATATAACTGCAGAATAAAGATATGCCCGGCGCAAAACCGGGCAATAAGTGATGAGAAATTAAAATAGTCCCAGCGGTTTATCCGAGTAGCTCACCAGCAGACATTTGGTTTGCTGATAATGCTCGAGCATCATCTTATGCGTCTCGCGCCCGATGCCCGACTGCTTATAGCCACCGAATGCCGCATGGGCGGGGTAAGCATGGTAACAGTTGGTCCAAACACGCCCCGCCTGAATCCCACGGCCCATCTTGTACGCCAGATTTCCGTTACGGCTCCAGACACCAGCGCCAAGCCCATATTGGGTGTCATTGGCGATTTCCAGCGCCTCTTCCATGGTTTTAAAGGTCGTTACGGCCAGCACGGGCCCGAAGATCTCTTCCTGGAAAACCCGCATGTTGTTCTTGCCAAACAGAATGGTTGGTTCGAGGTAATAACCTTCTTTTAAGTCACCATCCAGTTGCTTGCGCCGCCCGCCGGTGAGAACATCAGCCCCTTCTTTCTTACCAATATCGATGTAATTCAAAATGGTTTCCAGTTGACCATGCGAGACCTGTGCACCCATTTGCGTCACGCTGTCTAACGGGTTGCCGCTGCGAATACTCTCCACCCGGCGAATAGCTCTTTCCATAAAACGTTCGTAAATAGATTCCTGTACTAACGCACGGCTCGGACAGGTACACACTTCACCCTGATTGAAGGCAAACAGCGCGAAACCTTCCAGCGCTTTGTCAAAAAAAGCATCCTCTTCATCCATCACATCAGCGAAGAAGATATTGGGCGATTTCCCACCCAGCTCCAGCGTGACGGGAATAATGTTCTGCGTGGCGTATTGCATGATCTGCTGCCCAACTTCCGTTGAGCCGGTAAACGCCACTTTCGCAATGCGTTTAGACGTCGCCAGATACTCACCGATTTCCCCACCCGCACCGTTTACCACGTTTACCACGCCTGGCGGGAGCAGATCGCCGATGACTTCCATCAGCAACAGCACGGACAGCGGCGTGAGGCGCGCGGGTTTAAGTACGACGCAGTTACCCGCCGCCAGCGCGGGCGCCATCTTCCAGCTGGCCATCAGCAGCGGGAAGTTCCACGGGATAATTTGCCCTACCACGCCAAGAGGTTCATGGAAGTGATAAGCCACGGTCTCGCTATCAACCTCGCTTATACCCCCTTCCTGCGCACGAATACAGGAAGCGAAATAGCGGAAATGGTCAATCGCCAGCGGAACATCTGCCGCGCTGGTTTCGCGGATGGGCTTACCGTTATCCCAGGTTTCTGCCGTCGCCAGCAGTTCCAGGTTTTGCTCCATACGATCGGCGATTTTGAACAGTATCGCTGCCCTGTCCTGCACGGATGTCTGTGCCCACTTGTCTTTTACTTTGTGCGCGGCATCCAGTGCCAGATCGATATCCTTTTTGCCGGAAGAGGCCACTTCGCACAGTAATTGCCCGGTTACCGGCGTCAGGTTTTGGTAATACTCGCCGTCCACCGGGGCAACCCAGTCACCGCCGATAAAGTTATCGTATCGGGCTTTTAACTTCAGAGGGTAACCATACTCGCCGGGATAAATACGCGTTGAAGGGGGGTTATTGGTCATGA
>NZ_SZWS01000053.1:81004-81837 GCF_005281245.1 Citrobacter sp. wls826 | reverse complement strand
GGGGTACTACAAGGGTAGACGGGGCTGGCGAATTATTCGCCAGCCATTTACTGCTTTACGACAGGTATCACGAATTACATGGCTGCGCGATAAATCGCCATGATTTCTTCATGAGTCGCCTGAATCGGGTTAGTGAAACCGCAGGCATCTTTCAGAGCATTGGTCGCCAGTACGGCAATATCCTCTTCCTTCACGTTCAACTCACGCAGACCGGCCGGGATATTCACTTTCTGCGCCAGTTCGCGGATCGCCGCGATGCAGGCTTCCGCCCCTTGCTCTGCGCTCAAGCCAGCAACATCCACGCCCATTGCCTCAGCGCAATCACGCAGGCGAGCGGCAGCCACTTTGCTATTGAAGACCTGCACATGCGGCAGCAGCACTGCGTTACATACACCGTGCGGCAGATCGTAGAAGCCGCCCAACTGGTGCGCCATTGCGTGCACATAACCAAGAGAAGCGTTGTTAAAGGCCATGCCCGCGAGGAACTGCGCGTAAGCCATGGCTTCGCGCGCCTGAGCATTGCTGCCATCTGCAACGGCGACCGGAAGGTTTTCCGCAATCATGGTGACCGCTTTCAACGCGCACGCATCGGTAATCGGCGTTGCAGCAATAGACACGTAGGCTTCAATGGCGTGGGTCAGCGCATCCATACCGGTTGCCGCTGTCAGGGACTTCGGCATGCCGACCATCAGCGAGGAGTCATTAACGGACAGCAGCGGCGTAACGTGCTTATCCACAATCGCCATTTTTATGTGGCGTACTTCATCGGTAATGATGCAGAAACGGGTCATCTCAGATGCCGTGCCCGCGGTGGTGTTAATGGCGATCATCGG
>NZ_SZWS01000053.1:77988-80963 GCF_005281245.1 Citrobacter sp. wls826 | reverse complement strand
CAGCTGTGGTTTTGCAGAACGGTCCACACCTTCGTAATCGCGAATATCGCCGCCGTTAGCCGCCACCAGCGCAATGCCCTTCGCACAATCGTGCGGAGAACCGCCGCCGAGGGAAATAACGCTATCACATTCGTTTTCTTTCAGTATATGCAGGCCAGCAGCGACGTTACTGGTCGTGGGATTAGGATGCGTACCGTCGAAAATTACGCTGAAAATATCACGTTCCTGTAATGCTTTTTGAATCTCGCCAGCCATACCTAATTTTGTCAGCATGGCATCCGTGACAATCAGCGTACGACGAAAACCATATTCCGCCATTGTATTCATTGCGTCTTTTAATGAATCAGCGCCAATTACATTCACGGAAGGAATAAAAAATGTTGAAGCAGCCATTGTACGATCCTTAATTACTCTAAAGAGTCAGGAAGCATACGAGTGAAATATCCAACAAAATATGATCGTGGTTGTTATTTTAATAACACCCACAATTAAAAAGCACATTAGGTTCATAATCTAATGTGCTTATTTCAATCAATATCTATTTTGTATTAATTCATTTAATTCCTGAATTAATTGTTTCATTACTTTTCGGGAAACAGCAAAGCATCGCGTAATAAATGATCATTTCCCCGGCGACGCGTAAAACCAATGCGGTCAAAATATTCCAGAATCTGGATAGCCAATTTGCGTCCAACGTTAAGCCTGTCGCGGAAATCGGCAGCACAGGTCGATCCTTTCTCCTGATCCAGTTCGCGGATCATATTGGCAAAGGCCACAATCCGATCGTTACGGTAATAGCGATCTTTGACGATCGCGGTGATGATGCCTTGCTGCGCTGCTTGTCGTAACGCCACACGCATCATCTGCTCATCTGTGCCCGTCTGTTTTGCCAAATCGCGCACCCACCACGGCTCATCGCCAAAAAGCGGTTCTGCTTTTTGCCAGATAGCCTGCTGCTCTTCGCTGAAACCGGCCTTATGATCCGGCAAATGCAGCCAGCCATGATGACTATGGATGGCTCCGCTCTCACGCATCTTTTCAATCAGCAGCAGGACCAGCGCTTCATCTTCCATCGGCAAAGCCATACGGCGCAGGCGTTCTCGCCCAGGTCCTGGTTCATCACGGTGCTGTTCGTGGTACGTCGCCAGCGTATCAAGGACTTTCCGCTGCCAGCGCGCTGCAACGGCAGCATTCAACAGACTGTATCCCGCCTGAATAAAGCCATGCAGCTCAATCAACGGACGCATACCGTTGCCGTTGAGCTGACGCGCCCAGGCGAAGTCAGGAATATTCACCGCCCCGCGCGTCAGATGTAGCGCCAGAGCTTCGCCGTCACTCTGTACCTTCTCCAGTGCTGCCAGCCACTGCAAATATTCCGGCTTACGCTTCCCGCGACGCGGCGGATTGAGCGTTACCACGCGCGCGCCAGCCAGCGTCGTGCGGGCCGAAATATCGCGTAGCACCAGACGGTCGTTATCGGCGAGCCAGAGCGGTGTATCAAACACCAGTTCCGCCAGCGTCCCTTCAAGCAGCGAGATTCTCCCGGTGACATGGCTGGCCGCGTGGTGAATATGCAGCGGTTGCCACTGCATCAGCGGCGCGGCATGCTCTAAAGAGACAATCACGCGGGTAAACGCCTCTGGCGGTGCATCGGAGAGCAGCCAGTCGCCGCGGTTAAGCTCTTCTTTTTGTGCATCACCAGCAATATTCAGCGCAATACGTTGCCCCGCCTGCGCGCGATCGGTGGCCTGATTTTGCGCATGCAAGCTACGTACGCGCATCGGTTTGTTGACGCCCGTGAGCCACAGCGTGTCACCAACAGTCACCTCACCGCTAAGCGCCGTCCCGGTCACCACCAGACCCGCGCCTTTGACCGTAAAGGCACGGTCAATCGCCAGGCGAAAGCTGCAATCGCGGGCATGCTCGCGCGACGTTAATTGCTGTAAATGATCGCGCAGTTCTTCGATTCCACGACCTTCACTGGCAGCCGTCACGAACAGAACCGCATCGGCGAATCCATAGTTCTCAAGCGCAGTATGCACCTCAGTACGTACCGCGTTGATGCGATCGTCATCCACGCGATCGGCTTTCGTGAGCGCCACGGTGATCTGCGGATTGCCCGTCAGTTGCAGAATTTGCAAATGCTCACGCGTTTGCGCCATCACGCCGTCATCACACGCCACCACCAGCAGCGCATGGTCGATCCCGCCGACACCCGCCAGCATGTTGGACAAAAACTTTTCGTGTCCGGGAACATCGATAAATCCCAGAATCCTTCCGTCCGGCTGCGGCCAGTAGGCATAACCGAGATCGATGGTCATGCCGCGCTTTTTTTCTTCCGGCAAACGGTCGGCATTCACGCCGGTAATCGCCTGTAATAACGTTGTTTTTCCGTGGTCAACGTGTCCGGCGGTTGCAATAATCATTTCAGCATCATCTCCATAAACCGGGTCTCGTCCTCAAGGCAGCGCAGATCCAGCCATAAGCGACCATCATAAATTCGCCCAATGATCGGCACAGGCAGCGCACGCCAACGGGCGGCCAGTGCTTCGAGGCGGCTACCGCGCCCGTCATGTGGAGTAAAGGTTAATGCCGCGCTGGGCAGCCTATCAACAGGTAGCGAACCGCTGCCTATCTGCGATAAACAAGGCATAACGTTCAGGGCGAATTCGTCGCCGTAATGATCAGCAAGCCGTGCCTGTAATTGTTGTGCCTGCGCGTGGACAGCCTCCTGCGAGCGGGTGAGCTGGCGTAACGTCGGCAACTTCGCTGCCAGCGCTTCCGGGTGCAGGTAGAGCCGCAGCGTCGCTTCCAGCGCAGCCAGCGTCATTTTATCAGCCCGTAATGCACGTTTCAGCGGATGGCTCTGTAAGCGCGCGATCATCTCTTTTTTACCGACAATAATCCCTGCCTGCGGCCCTCCCAGTAATTTATCGCCAGAGAAGCTCACCAGGCTAACGCCAGCGGCAATCAGC
>NZ_SZWS01000053.1:21494-77929 GCF_005281245.1 Citrobacter sp. wls826 | reverse complement strand
CTCCTGCGGTAATCCATACTGGCTGAGATCGACCAGCGAGCCGCTGCCGAGATCCGCCACTACCGGAACATCCAGCTCCTTGCCAATAGTGGCCAGCTCTGCCTCATCCACCGACTTCGTAAAGCCTTCGATGCTGTAATTACTGGTATGTACTTTCATCAGCAGACCGGTGTTTTCATTTACCGCCTGACGATAATCTTTCGTGTGGGTCCGGTTGGTGGTACCCACTTCGCGCAGAATACATCCGGCCTGACACATCACGTCCGGAATACGAAATGCGCCGCCAATTTCTACCAGTTCTCCGCGTGAAACGACCACCTCTTTGCCGTTAGCCGTGGCCGCCAGCATCAGCAAAACCGCTGCCGCATTGTTATTGACGATACAGGCGTCTTCCGCCCCCGTCAGACGGCAGAGTAAATCCGCCAGGGCCCGATCCCGATGTCCACGCCCGGCATCATCCAGGCTGTATTCCAGCGTCACCGGCGTGCGCATCGCCTGCACCACCGCCTCGATCGCTTCTTCGGCCTGCGATGCGCGACCAAGATTGGTATGCAGCACCGTTCCGGTCAGGTTAATCACCGGACGCAGCGCACTTTGCGATTCTCGTTCCAGCCGGGCGCAGGCCTCTTGCGCCCAGTCCTCACACCATGCCGGGAGCGCGTGCGTGTCGCGAATAGCTTCTCTGGCTTCGTCGAGCATGTGACGCAGCAGGTCAACCACCCGGGTATGACCGTGAGACTCACGTAAAGCTGGGAAGGCGCTATCGCGCAATAAACGATCGATCGCAGGAAGCTGGCTGTAGAGTGAACGCATGTCGGTTGTCATGAAAGGGCCTGGCTGTTGGTGGCCCTCTCCACCGTGGAGAGGGATATCGATATAGGAAGGATTGTACCGTGACTTTGCTTAGGCGAGTATAATGTGTATCAAGCCTTTGGCGGTTCCGTACGGGCAAAACTTTCGCGTTGAAAGAGCGTTTCCACCAGTTTGACCAGACGCGGGCGATCAACACACCAGCCTGGCGCAACCCGACGGAAATTGAGATAACCGACGGCACAGGCAATCGCAATGGTGGCCAGGTTAACCGTATCCGTTTTCAGCGTACCCTCCGCCAGATAACCTTCCAGCATATCCAGACTACGGGTAATCTTCTCTCGCTGGCGTAACAGTTCGGTTTCTGACTGCTGCGCGGCGGGGCGAGCCTGTTCGCGTACCGAGACTAAACCGGCATCCATAATGCCATCGGCCAGCGCTTCCAACTGGCGTACCTTCAGCGCCGCCAGTGGTTCACGCGGCAGCATCGCTGGCGCAATATCCAGCAGTTCTATGTATTCCGCGATGATCGGAGAGTCAAACCAGTACTCGCCCTCATCGGTAACCAACGCGGGCACTTTTCCTAACGGGTTATAGCGTGCCACGCCGCTATCTGCGTTATAGGGGAGTTCATTCACAAATTCGAAAGTGATGCCCTTTTCCAGTAACAGAATAGAAATTTTACGCACAAAAGGGCTGGTATAGCTGCCAATGAGTTTCATGCCGGGTCCTTTTTGCCAACAAAAATATCAGTATGGCTCAGGTCAGTGCAAATGGCAGGTGATGACGGTCTCAATGATCCAAATAAAGGTAATGCATCCAACTGGTCATGCGCAGCAGCACTTTTCGCATCACTGAAACGTGAGCGAAATGGTCGGAATAGACCGCCACCTGGGCATAGATACCGTCCGGCAGCGCATCCACATCGGCATTGGGAGCCAGCTCAATCGTGGCCAGCACGCCATCGGTACCCGGCACCACCGTTAAGGACTGTAATGCTCCCTGCGCCTGATAAGAACCGCCCGGAACAACCGGCAGAATGCTGGTGAGCTTGCCGGAGAATACCTGGCCTGGCAGCGCGTTGAAGACCACTTCCGCTTCATCACCCGGTTTAAGGCGCAGCAACGAATTCTGGCGGAATTGCGCCACGATTTGCCGTTTTTGTTCCGGAATAAATACCATCACCGGGCGCAGAGGCAGCGCGGCGGCATAGGTCCCGGGCCGGATAAGCACCTGCGTTACATAACCGTTGCTGGGCGCACGTACGATAGTCTGCTCAAGATTGTATTTGGCTTCAGCGAGCTGGGCGCGCAGAGACGCAACCTGAGATTGCTCTCCATTGACCATACTGTCTAACTGGCTCTGAATCTGCGTCTGTTCAGCAACGGAGCCTTTGACCAGCGCATCCTGCGCCAGAAAGTTTTGCCGGGCATTGTCGATGTCGCTTTCAGAGAATGGATTAACCTTCGCCTGACTGCCCTTCAAATAGCGTTGATAATCTTTATACAGGCGATCTCGTTCAGCGGAAACGCGGGTGGTATTGGCTACGGCTTCAGACAGCTGCGCTTTCATATTGTCGATGTTGTGCGTAGCGGTCACCAGGTCGGCCTGCAGCCTGTCGACCCGCGCCTGATAACGAACGGGATCGAGTTTAAATAACACCTCGCCTTTTTTAATCAGCTGATTATTTTTATCTGTCACCTCACTAACAATTCCGGTGACCTGTGGGGTAACAGGAATTGAAATAACCGCCTTTTGCGCCGTAAAGGTATACGGGTGGTTATAGTTCATTAATAAAATGAGTCCCGCCACAATAAACACCCCACCTAATGCGGCGGTGGCAAGCGTCCATTGATTTACCGGAATACGGAATATTTTAAAAATGGCCCAGGCGAATGCCACATAGGTCAGGACAATCAACAAGTCCATGATCAAATCTCCGGAAAGGTGGAGTTATCGTTTTTTTTCTCCCCATCCAGTCTATTTTCCAACTGGGTGATGCGCGCGGCCAGCGCGGCAATTTCAGGGTCAGGTTCCTTCCCGGACGGCGTGATGTGTGACTGCATTCCCCAGCCTCGTTCTGGCTGATAGAGCGTGGCCCAGATCCACAGGAAGGGCCAAATAACATGCAGCGTAAATAAACTCACCCAACCCGCCGTATGGATGGCATCGGCATGGGGATGGTTGCGCTTCTTAGCCATGTTATAGGGAATATCATGGATGGCGATGATTCCGTAAAACAGAACCAGAAAAACGAAGATCAGCACACCTAACGCGAAATAGTTTAGAAACATACCCGCCTCGTATTCACGCTAATCAGAGCTTTCAATTGCAGGCAGCCGAAAGGAGTCATGGCTGGTAATTTGAACATAATTGCAGTTAGCCATTTCCGCCATACCACCAGGGTATAAATTTTCAGGTTGATGGCTTGCGGGGTAGTTGCAAGAAATAGGTGATGAAACAGAATCCGCTCCAGATCACACCAAGAGAAATCCAGACAAATATTTATTGCGAAGTAGATCACAAATACCCAACAAACAGCCAAAGCAAAAACGTGAACAACTTCACACTTAACGCCCATTTTTAGCCAATTCTTGACCTGTGATGTTTTTTTGTACCGATATTTTGTGATGAAAATCACATTAACTAACGCCATACACCCTATATTTACGTGACAAACGTCACATAAAAATCCGTCGACTGGACAGTTGAACGATTCAGTGCCAGATTTCGCAGTATCTACAGGGTCCGGCTACCTCCTGCCGCTACATTAACAAACCTCGGGCTTTTAGCCTGCGCGACAGCAAACATAAGAAGGGGTGTTTTTATGTCATCCGATATTAAGATCAAAGTGCAAAGCTTTGGTCGATTCCTCAGTAACATGGTGATGCCAAATATCGGCGCGTTTATCGCGTGGGGTATTATCACCGCATTATTCATTCCGACAGGGTGGTTGCCGAACGAAACGCTGGCGAAGCTTGTCGGCCCAATGATCACCTATCTGCTGCCGCTGCTGATCGGTTATACCGGTGGTAAGCTGGTTGGCGGCGAGCGTGGCGGCGTGGTGGGTGCTATCACCACCATGGGCGTTATCGTCGGTGCCGATATGCCAATGTTCCTCGGCGCGATGATCGCAGGTCCGCTGGGCGGCTGGGCTATCAAACATTTCGACAACTGGGTAGACGGTAAGATCAAGTCCGGTTTTGAGATGCTGGTGAATAACTTCTCCGCAGGCATCATCGGGATGATCCTCGCCATTCTGGCATTCCTTGGCATTGGCCCATTGGTTGAAGCACTGTCCAAAATCCTGGCGGCAGGCGTTAACTTCATGGTTGTCCATGACATGCTGCCGCTGGCGTCTATCTTCGTTGAACCGGCGAAAATCCTGTTCCTCAACAACGCCATCAACCACGGTATTTTCTCACCGCTGGGTATTCAGCAGTCCCACGAGATGGGCAAATCCATCTTCTTCCTGATTGAAGCTAACCCGGGTCCGGGTATGGGCGTTCTGCTGGCATACATGTTCTTCGGTCGCGGCAGCGCTAAGCAGTCCGCAGGCGGCGCGGCTATCATCCACTTCCTGGGTGGTATCCACGAAATTTACTTCCCGTACGTGCTGATGAACCCGCGTCTGATCCTGGCCGTTATCCTCGGCGGTATGACTGGCGTATTTACCCTGACTATCCTGAACGGCGGCCTGGTTTCTCCGGCTTCTCCGGGTTCTATCCTGGCCGTGCTGGCAATGACGCCGAAGGGTGCTTACTTCGCGAACATCGCTGCTATTTGTGCCGCAATGGCTGTCTCCTTTGTCGTCTCAGCCATTCTGCTGAAAACCAGCAAAGTGAAAGAAGATGATGACATTGATGCCGCTACTCGTCGTATGCACGACATGAAAGCGGAATCCAAAGGTGCATCTCCGCTGGCGGCTGGCGACGTGACTAACGACCTGAGCCATGTGCGTAAAATCATCGTTGCCTGCGATGCGGGTATGGGCTCCAGCGCCATGGGGGCGGGCGTACTGCGCAAGAAAGTGCAGGATGCCGGTCTGTCTCAGATTTCCGTCACCAACAGCGCGATTAACAATCTGCCGCCGGATGTCGATCTGGTCATTACTCACCGTGACCTGACCGAACGTGCGATGCGCCAGGTGCCTCAGGCACAGCACATTTCGCTGACCAACTTCCTCGACAGCGGCCTGTACGCCAGCCTGACCGAACGTCTGGTTGCAGCACAGCGCCACAACGTGAACGAAGAGAAAGTCCGCGATCACCTGAAAGACAGCTTTGAAGAGGGTGATACCCACCTGTTCAAACTGGGTGCGGAGAATATCTTCCTCGGCCGTAAAGCCACTAACAAAGAAGAAGCGATTCGCTTTGCCGGTGAGCAACTGGTGAAAGGCGGCTACGTTGAGCCAGAATACGTCGAGGCGATGCTGGACCGCGAAAAACTGACCCCGACTTACCTCGGTGAGTCCATCGCAGTGCCGCACGGTACGGTTGAAGCCAAAGACCGCGTGCTGAAAACCGGCGTGGTGTTCTGCCAGTACCCAGAAGGCGTGCGCTTCGGTGAAGAAGAAGACGACATTGCCCGCCTGGTCATTGGTATCGCCGCACGTAACAATGAACATATCCAGGTGATCACCAGCCTGACCAACGCTCTGGATGACGAATCCGTGATCGAACGTCTGGCCCATACCACCAGCGTGGATGAAGTTCTGGAACTGCTGGCCGGTAAAAAAGCTTAACCATTAAGTATCTCCAAAATAGTTCGAGCTGCAGAAAGGCGGCAACGCAGCGAATCCCCAGGAGCGTACATAAGTACGTGACTGGGGTGAGCGAGGAGAGCCAACGCATCTGCAGTTCGAAATATGAAGGCGATATCCTCTCCCTTGTGGAGAGGGTTAGGTTGAGGGAAACGCCTCACCCCAGCCCTCTTGGGTAAAAACATTAATGAAGGTTAATACTATGAAAGCATTACATTTTGGCGCAGGTAATATCGGTCGTGGCTTTATCGGCAAACTGCTGGCGGACGCGGGGATACAACTGACGTTCGCGGATGTAAACCAGGTCGTGCTCGATGCCCTGAATGCCCGTCATAGCTATCAGGTTCATGTGGTGGGTGAAAACGAGCAGGTTGATACCGTTTCCGGCGTCAACGCCGTGAGCAGCATCGGCGATGATGTTGTCGACCTGATTGCCCACGTAGATTTAGTCACTACCGCCGTCGGTCCGGTCGTTCTTGAGCGTATCGCTCCGGCCATCGCCAAAGGGCTGGTTAAACGCAAGGCGCAGGGCATCGCCACTCCGCTGAATATTATCGCCTGTGAAAACATGGTGCGCGGAACCACCCAGTTGAAAGGCCACGTTATGAACGCGCTGGCAGATGAAGACAAATCCTGGGTTGAAGAACATGTTGGCTTCGTCGATTCCGCCGTGGACCGCATTGTTCCCCCTTCGGCTTCTGCGACCAACGATCCGCTGGAAGTCACCGTCGAAACCTTCAGTGAGTGGATTGTCGACAAAACACAGTTCAAAGGCGAACTGCCTGACATCCCGGGAATGGAATTAACTGATAACCTGATGGCATTTGTCGAACGTAAACTCTTCACGCTGAACACCGGGCATGCTATAACCGCGTACCTCGGAAAATTGACCGGTCATCAGACCATCCGTGACGCGATTCTCGACGAGAAAATCCGTGCAGTGGTAAAAGGTGCGATGGAAGAGAGCGGCGCGGTACTGATCAAACGCTATGGCTTTGATGCAGCAAAACATGCGGCATACATTCAGAAAATCCTCGGTCGCTTTGAAAACCCGTATCTGAAAGATGACGTTGAGCGCGTGGGTCGTCAGCCGCTGCGTAAACTGAGCGCGGGCGATCGTCTGATTAAACCGCTGCTGGGCACGCTGGAGTATGGCCTGCCGCACGCGAATCTGGTCACCGGTATTGCTGCAGCGATGCACTATCGCAGTGAAGAAGATCCGCAGGCCCAGGAACTGGCCGCGCTGATTGACGAAAAAGGTCCACAGGCCGCGCTGGCACAGGTTTCCGGTCTGGATGCCAACAGTGATGTGGTGGCGGAGGCGGTTAACGCATATAACGCAACCAAATGATAGAGAATGTGGCGCAGGTCAGCCTGCGCCCAAATGACAGATTGTCAGATATGCAGGCAATAATGGAACAAACGCAGGCCTTTGAAAATCGTGTGCTTGAGCGTCTGAATGCTGGCAAAACCGTACGCAGCTTCCTCATCACCGCCGTAGAACTGCTCACCGAAGCGGTGAATATCCTTGTGCTTCAGGTATTTCGCAAAGACGACTATGCGGTAAAATATGCCGTAGAACCCCTGCTCGACGGCGACGGTCCGCTGGGCGATCTTTCCGTTCGTCTGAAGCTAATTTACGGTCTGGGCGTACTCAGCCGGCCGGAGTATGAAGATGCGGAGCTTCTGATGGCGCTGCGGGAAGAGTTAAACCATGACGGTAATGAATACGCGTTCACCGACGACGAAATTCTTGGCCCATTTGGCGAACTCCACTGCGTGACGGCACTCCCGCCGCCACCGCAGTTTGATACCTCAGACTCAGGTTTGCACGCAATGCAGATTCAGCGCTACCAGCAGATGGTACGCTCCACGATGGTACTTTCCCTGACCGAGCTGATTTCTAAAATCAGCTTAAAAAAAGCCTTTCAAAAATAAGACCCTGCAGGCTTACTTCTCTTCCTGCTGCGGTCGATACAGCTGCCGATAATACGCCAGACGTTGCAGATACAGCTGCGCATTCTCCTGCGGTATTTCAGTAGGGACAACGTTGCGCGGTGGTGTTTTATTCAGATATTCGCGAAAAGCCTGGCTTGAAGCCATAAAATCGACCGTCTTATCAATAAGGGCCGAAACGTTCTCACCTATTTTCGCCATAATCTTCCCTCCTCCATGTATTAACCGCGCTCAGCCTGCGCGGTTGCTCATTTAAGTTTAGGATCGGTTGGGCGATTATATTGAGGAAAACGTGCTTCACTATGAACCCGTCAATAAAAAGCACCACGGCCGACCTTATCACTTAAAACTCCTTATTAATCAAAATATTAGTATTTTCATTAGCTAAATAATACTTGCAACATTTGATTATTTATCTTCGATTAGTTGTGAATAATCCCGCTCTGCGCGCATACTATAGGATATTCATCCTATTTTTATCAGAAGCTATCCTATGAAAGAAGTCGAAAAAAACGAAATTAAACGCCTGAGCGATCGTCTGGACGCGATCCGCCACCAGCAGGCAGACCTGTCCCTGGTTGAAGCCGCCGACAAATATGCCGAGCTGGAGCAAGAGAAAGAAACGCTGGAAACCGAGATCGCGCGTCTGCGTGACGTCCACGGTCAGAAGCTGAGCAAAGAAGCGCAAAAGCTGGCGAAACTTCCTTTCCGTCGTGCTATCACCAAAAAAGAACAGGCCGACATGGGCAAGCTGAAGAAGAGCGTGCGCGGCCTGATCGTCGTTCACCCGATGACCGAGCTTGGCCGTGAAATGGGCCTGAAAGAGATGACGGGCTTCGCGAAGAGCGAGTTCTGATCTCCCACCGGGCAACATTCGCTTGCCCGGTCCTTCCCTTCCCCTCGCAATTGGCCCTACCAATTTTAGCCAGATCCTACCAGCACCTCACATTTCATTAAAATGTGCGTACAATACCGTTGCCAATAAATAACATTTGATTAACTATTCATTGTCATTACCCCTACACAACAATATTGGCAGGGCCACTTTTACACATAATGTGACCAGGAGATGAGCACAGACTCATTCCATTATGTCGGCGGCCCCCAGGAGACCTGCAATGAATCTCTGGCAACAGAACTACGACCCGGCCGGTAACATCTGGCTTTCCAGTCTGATCGCATCGCTCCCTATCCTGTTCTTTTTCTTCGCCCTGATTAAGCTCAAGCTGAAAGGCTATGTTGCGGCGTCATGGACGGTGGTGATCGCTCTGACGGTCGCCCTGCTGTTTTACAAAATGCCAGTCGATCACGCTCTGGCTTCCGTGGTGTACGGCTTCTTCTATGGTTTGTGGCCAATTGCCTGGATCATTATCGCCGCGGTATTCGTCTATAAAATCTCGGTGAAAACCGGGCAGTTCGACATCATCCGCTCCTCAATACTCTCGATTACCCCGGACCAACGTCTGCAAATGCTGATTGTCGGTTTCTCCTTTGGGGCATTCCTCGAAGGGGCGGCAGGATTTGGCGCTCCGGTAGCGATTACCGCTGCACTGCTGGTTGGTCTGGGCTTTAATCCTCTGTACGCGGCAGGTTTGTGCCTGATCGTAAACACCGCTCCGGTCGCTTTTGGCGCAATGGGCATTCCGATTCTGGTTGCCGGTCAGGTTACCGGGCTGGATAGCTTCGAGATTGGTCAGATGGTGGGCCGTCAGTTACCGTTCCTGACCATTATCGTGTTGTTCTGGATTATGGCGATTATGGATGGCTGGCGCGGCGTAAAAGAGACCTGGCCTGCGGTGATGGTCGCTGGCGGCTCGTTTGCTATCGCGCAGTACCTCAGCTCTAACTTTATCGGGCCGGAACTGCCAGACATTATCTCGTCTCTGGTTTCGCTGGTCTGCCTGACGCTGTTCCTGAAACGCTGGCAGCCGGTACGCATCTTCCGCTTTGGCGATATGGGCGCTTCACAGGTCGATCAGACGCTGGCTCGCACCCACTATACCGCTGGACAGGTGGTCCGCGCCTGGTCTCCGTTCCTGTTCCTGACCGCCACCGTCACGCTGTGGAGCGTACCGCCGTTTAAAGCGCTGTTTGCACCAGGCGGCGCGATGTACCACTGGGTGGTCAATATTCCGGTTCCGTACCTCGATAAGCTGGTTGCCCGTATGCCGCCGGTTGTACACGAAGCCACAGCCTACGCGGCGGTGTATAAATTTGACTGGTTCTCCGCAACCGGTACCGCGATTTTGTTTGCCGCCCTGCTGTCTATCGTCTGGTTGAAGATGAAGCCGTCCGCAGCGCTGCAGACTTTTGGCAGCACGCTGAAAGATCTGGCATTACCTATTTACTCCATCGGAATGGTGCTGGCATTCGCGTTTATCTCAAACTACTCCGGGCTTTCATCAACCCTGGCGTTGGCCCTGGCACACACCGGCAGCGCGTTTACCTTCTTCTCACCGTTCCTCGGCTGGCTGGGGGTATTTCTGACCGGGTCCGACACCTCATCAAACGCACTGTTTGCCGCCCTGCAGGCTACGGCTGCTCAGCAAATCGGCGTTTCGGATGTGCTGATGGTGGCGGCAAATACCACCGGCGGCGTGACCGGCAAGATGATCTCGCCGCAATCTATCGCTATCGCCTGTGCGGCAGTGGGATTAGTGGGGAAAGAGTCTGACCTGTTCCGCTTTACCGTGAAACACAGCCTGATTTTCACCTGCATGGTGGGTGTGATTACCACGCTGCAGGCCTATGTCTTAACCTGGATGATTCCATGATAGTGATGCCCAGACGCCTGTCAGACGAAGTCGCATCTCGTGTGCGGGCGCTGATTGAAGAACAACAGCTGGAGGCGGGCATGAAGTTGCCCGCTGAGCGCCAACTGGCTGTACAGCTCGGCGTATCGCGTAACTCGCTGCGCGAGGCGTTAGCAAAGCTGGTCAGTGAAGGCGTAGTGATTAGCCGTCGTGGCGGCGGGACGTTTATCCGCTGGCAGCATGAGGCCTGGTCTGAACAAAACATCGTTCAGCCGCTGAAAACCCTGCTGGCTGACGATCCTGATTACAGTTTCGATATTCTGGAGGCCCGCCACGCCATCGAAGCCAGTACCGCCTGGCACGCAGCCATGCGGGCCACCGCCGCGGATAAAGAGAAAATCAGGCTCTGTTTCGAGGCCACGCAAAGCGAAGATCCGGATCTCGCCTCGCAGGCTGACGTTCGTTTTCATCTCGCCATTGCGGAAGCCTCGCACAACGTGGTGCTGTTGCAGACCATGCGCGGTTTCTTCGACGTCCTGCAGTCTTCGGTAAAACAGAGCCGCCAACGTATGTACCTGGTACCGCCCGTATTTTCTCAACTGACGGCGCAGCATCAGGCCGTGCTGGACGCCATTGTTGCCGGGGATGCCGACGGGGCGCGTAAGGCCATGATGGCGCACCTCAGTTTTGTCCACACCACAATTAAACGATTTGATGAAGATCAGGCCCGGCAGGCGCGTATAACTCGCCTGCCCGGTGATCCTGGTGAGAATAGCAGGGAGAACAACACATGATTATTTCAGCAGCCAGCGACTATCGCGCCGCAGCCCAGCGCATCCTGCCCCCCTTCTTGTTCCACTATATTGACGGCGGGGCGTATGCCGAGCACACCTTGCGCCGTAACGTGGCAGACCTGTCAGAGGTGGCGCTGCGCCAGCGCGTACTGAAGAATATGTCCGACCTGAGCCTGGAAACCAAGCTGTTCAACGAAACACTCTCCATGCCGGTAGCCCTCGCGCCTGTCGGCTTATGCGGCATGTACGCACGCCGGGGCGAGGTTCAGGCCGCCGCCGCCGCTGATGCCAAAGGCATTCCGTTTACGCTTTCCACAGTGTCCGTATGTCCGATTGAAGAAGTCGCCCCGACCATCAAGCGTCCGATGTGGTTCCAGCTGTATGTTCTGCGCGATCGCGGTTTTATGCGTAACGCACTGGAGCGCGCCAAAGCGGCGGGTTGCTCCACGCTGGTCTTTACCGTCGATATGCCAACGCCTGGCGCACGCTACCGTGATGCCCATTCCGGTATGAGCGGTCCAAATGCGGCACTGCGTCGCTACTGGCAAGCAGTCACTCATCCACAGTGGGCATGGGACGTTGGTCTGAACGGTCGCCCGCATGATTTAGGCAATATTTCGACTTATCTGGGCAAACCCACCGGCCTTGAAGATTACATCGGCTGGCTGGCGAATAACTTCGATCCGTCGATTTCCTGGAAAGACCTCGAGTGGATCCGCGAATTCTGGGATGGTCCGATGGTGATCAAAGGGATCCTCGACCCTGAAGATGCCCGCGACGCCGTACGCTTTGGCGCGGATGGTATCGTTGTCTCTAACCACGGTGGCCGTCAGTTAGATGGCGTGCTGTCTTCAGCTCGTGCGCTGCCCGCCATTGCCGATGCGGTGAAAGGCGATATCACCATTCTGGCTGATAGCGGGATCCGCAATGGTCTGGACGTTGTACGCATGATAGCGCTGGGCGCGGATAGTGTACTGCTGGGGCGTGCTTATCTGTACGCGCTGGCGACCCACGGCCAGGCCGGTGTGGCGAATCTGCTGAACCTGATCGAGAAAGAGATGAAGGTGGCGATGACCCTGACCGGTGCGAAGTCGATTAGCGAAATCAGCCGTGATTCGCTGGTACAGGAACTGGGTAAGAGCCTGCCTGCCGCGCTGGCACCTCTGGTCCAGGGTAGCGCAGCGTAACAACATCCCCGTAAACCCCATTTTCTGAATGGTCGGTCTGTTTTCAGCCCGACCATTTTTTATCCAAAACTAACGACTAGTTAACATTTACAACCAATATATTTGACAACTTTTTATCCACCCGCCAAATGTATAGACAAGCTAATACAACAGCATTTTATACATATAACAACCATCATAACGGGCGAGGGTGACATGGCTTATTCCGGAAAAGTGAATATCCAGCAGGCGATAGATGACAGTGCTTTTTCGCGCTTCCACTGGGTCATTATTGTCCTGGGTTTTCTGGTTTTAGCCATTGACGGCTTCGATACGGCGGCGATGGGCTATATTGCCCCCACGCTTTCAGCCGACTGGGGGATCAAGAAACAAGATCTTGGACCGGTGTTAAGCGCCGCGCTATTGGGCCTCTCATTTGGTGCCCTGCTGGCCGGACCGATTTCCGATCGTATGGGTCGTAAGCGCGTCCTGGTCTTTTCCTGTCTGTTCTTTGGCCTCGCCAGTCTGGGAACCGCCTATGCCCAGACGCTGAATATGCTCACGTTTTGGCGCTTTCTCACCGGGCTTGGGCTTGGCGCGGCAATGCCCAATGCCATCACCCTGGTGTCAGAATTCGCCCCGAAACGCTGTCGTTCAATGGCGATTAACACCATGTACTGTGGCTTTCCGTTAGGGGCTGCGGGCGGCGGCGTGATCTCCTCCTGGCTGATCCCCAACTACGGCTGGCACAGTGTTCTGCTTGCTGGTGCGATCGCCCCGCTGGTCCTCACCGCACTGTTGGTGCTGTTCCTGCCAGAGTCGGTTAAGTATCTGGTTCACCGCGGTAAAGGGGTTGCACAGATTAAACGCATTGCTCAACGCTTTATGTCGGGAAGTCTGGAACAGGTTACCCAGTTTTATCTGGATGAAGACCGTATCACGGTCAAAAAAAGCAGCGTGGCACAGTTATTTAGTATGCCCTGGCTGCCGGGTACGCTGATGCTCTGGATGACCTACTTTATGGGGCTGGTTATCTATTACGTGCTGCTGAGCTGGATGCCAACGCTGATGCTGGGAATGGGCTATCCGCTGGCCGAATCCGCCTGGCTGACATCGCTGTTTACCTTTGGCGGTACGGCGGGGATCCTGCTGGCCGGTTGGTTAATGGACCGCTGGGAAGCCCATAAAGTGGTCTCACTTGGCTTTATTCTGACGATGCTGTTTGCCCTCGCTCTCGGGTTTGAACATAACCACATCATCTTGTTCGGCGCACTGATCTTCCTGATGGGGATTACCATGAACGGCGCGCAGTCCGGGCTGCAGACGCTGGCCGCCACGTTTTATCCAACCCACTGCCGTGCGACGGGCATTGCCTGGATGCAGGGCGTGGGCCGCTTCGGCGGCGTAGCCGGAACGATGATGAGCGCCCAGTTGCTTTCCCTGCAATGGCAGGCAGACAGTATCTTAATGTTCCTCAGCCTTCCGGCCCTGGTCGCTGCTGCCGCGACAATTTACAAGCTGCAGCGCTATAAACCGCACGCGCTGACCGTCGCATAGTACCCGCTCTTTCTGCTATTCTGCCCCCCGTTATCAAGGGGGCAGTATGCTTAACATCGTTTTATTCGAACCAGAAATCCCGCCAAATACCGGCAATATTATCCGTCTTTGCGCCAACACCGGCTTTCGTTTGCATATTATAGAGCCAATGGGCTTTACCTGGGACGACAAGCGCCTGCGTCGCGCGGGGCTGGATTACCATGAATTTACCGCCGTGCTGCGCCACCCTGATTACGCCGCCTTCGTCGCCGCAGAACATCCGCAGCGCCTGTTTGCTCTGACCACCAAAGGTACGCCAGCGCATAGCGCGGTATGCTATCAGGACGGGGATTATCTGATGTTTGGTCCGGAAACACGCGGTCTGCCAGCCAGCATCCTTGACGCGCTGCCGGCCGAACAAAAAATTCGTATTCCGATGATGCCAGACAGTCGCAGCATGAACCTGTCAAATGCGGTGTCGGTGGTGGTGTATGAGGCCTGGCGCCAGCTAGGGTATCCGGGCGCGGTACTGCGTAGCTGATGATTGTTGGATGGCGGCTAGCGCCTGATCCGACCTACATTAATTTGATGAAATTCATTTCGAGCGTTATCGGCGCAGACAGATTGAACACGGACTGCGCGCAGTCACCGGAGCGTACACGCAATACGTGAGGATGACGAGCACAGCTCAGGTTCAATCTGCCAGGTAAGATAGCTCGAAATCAGATACCATCTCCATACTCAAAAGTATGATGTATCCCGTTGAAATGCTGATCCATATCCATGGACGGCTTATCGCTGTCAGGCTTGCCGACGATGCGTGCCGGAACGCCTGCTGCAGTGGTATGCGGGGGTACCGGCTGTAAAACGACGGAACCTGCGCCAATCTTCGCGCCGCGCCCGACTTCAATGTTGCCGAGAATTTTTGCTCCCGCGCCAATCATCACGCCTTCACGAATTTTCGGATGACGGTCACCGCCGGCTTTACCGGTCCCGCCCAGCGTGACGGATTGCAAAATAGAGACGTCGTTTTCAATCACGGCAGTTTCACCGACCACAATACCAGTGGCGTGATCGAGCATAATCCCACGGCCAATTTTTGCCGCCGGGTGAATGTCTACCTGGAAGCTAACGGACACCTGATTTTGCAGGAAGATCGCCAGCGCCTGACGCCCCTGATGCCACAGCCAGTGACCGATACGGTAGGCCTGAAGCGCATGAAAGCCCTTCAGATACAGAAGTGGGGTGGAATATTTATCGACAGCCGGATCACGCGTGCGTACCGCCTGAATATCACAGGCCGCTGAGGCAATCATTTCAGGATCGGCCGCGTAGGCCTCTTCCACGACTTCGCGAATGGCAATGGCGGGCATGATCGGAGAAGCGAGTTTATTCGCCAGCATATAGCTTAGCGCACTGCCGAGGTTTTCATGCTTGAGCAACGTTGCGTGATAAAAACTGGCCAGCATTGGCTCACATTCCGCCAGTGCCCGGGCTTCCGCTTTAATGTTTTTCCAGACGATATCCAGTTCTTCACACGGCATTGCGTACTCCAGAAGGTAGCAAAACGACCGACCCGTTCTTCGCGGGTCGGGTCGTTATATTCAACAGTTCCTTACAGCTAGTGGCGACTCAGCTCGTCCCTGCGTGCACGGCCTAATAACGTCAATGCTGCCTCGCGCGCGTTTTTTCCGCAATACAATACTTGATAAATTTCCTCGGTTATTGGCATCTCAACACCAAAACGGTGCGCCAATTCACGAACTTCTTTCGTATTGCGGTAGCCTTCAACCACCTGACCAATCTTGTCCTGCGCCCCCTGCACGTCCATCCCCTGGCCGAGCATCATGCCAAAACGACGGTTACGCGACTGGTTGTCGGTACAGGTCAGCACCAGATCGCCTAAACCCGCCATACCCATAAAGGTGGCAGGATCGGCACCCAACGCCGCGCCAAGGCGAGACATTTCGGTCAGTCCACGAGTGATCAATGCGGTTCGCGCATTCGCGCCGAAACCGATGCCGTCAGACATCCCCGCGCCAATCGCAATGACGTTTTTCACCGCGCCGCCAAGCTGCACGCCAATGAAATCCGGATTGCTGTAAACGCGGAAGCTCTTGCCACAGTGCAGCAACTGCTGGAGATCGTCAGCAAAGGTGTCGTCCGTCGAGGCCAGAGAAATCGCCGTCGGCATGCCCGCCGCCAGCTCTTTGGCGAACGTCGGACCGGAGATAACCGCCAGTGGAATAGAATTCCCCAACGCTTCACGCGCGACGTCCTGCAGCAGGCGTCCCGTTTCCGCTTCCAGACCCTTTGTCGCCCAAACCAGACGCGCGTCAGGACGCATCAGCGGTTTGATGTTGCGCAGCACTTCGCCAAAGACGTGGCTCGGCACTACCACCAGAATATTACGACTGGCGGCCAGTGCAGTGGCTAAATCACTTTCCAGGCGCAGCGTTTCGGGAAAAGGCACATCAGGGAGGAACGCGACGTTGCAGCGATCGTGCTCGAGGGTCGCGATATGTTTCGGATCATGGCCCCACAGGACAACCTGATGGCCATTTCTTGCCAGGGTGATGGCAAGAGCGGTGCCGTACGAGCCGGCACCAATCACAGTCATTGAAGCATTACTTTGGTTCATCAGGCATCCTGATGTTCTTCAGTACCTTCGCCAGCCTGCTGCTGTAAATAGTTCATGAACAGCGCATCAAAGTTGACCGGCGCAAGGTTCAGTTGCGGGAATGTACCGCGGGAAACCAGGCTGGTGATGCATTCGCGGGCATACGGGAACAGAATGTTCGGGCAGTATGCACCAAGGCAATGCGCCATCTGAGTCCCTTCAATACCACTGATGGAGAAAATACCGCCCTGCTGAACTTCACACAGGAACGCAGTTTCTTCACCCAGAGAAGCCGTTACGGTGACACGCAGCACTACTTCATACACATCATCTGCCAGTTGGGTAGATGCGGTATCAAGATCCAGTTTAACCTCTGGCTGCCAATCTTTCTGGAAAACATGTGGTGCATTTGGCGCTTCGAAAGACACATCCTTGGTATAAATACGTTGGATCTGGAAAGCCATTTCAGTGTTATTTTGTTCTGACATGTTGAGAAAACCCTTTAGTGTTGTCCTTTAAATACTTCGGTACGCCTTAACGCAGCAGTGGATCCAGTCCACCACGTGCATCCAACGCATACAAGTCGTCACAACCACCAATGTGCTGTGCATCAATAAAAATCTGCGGAACCGTTGTACGGCCACTGCGCTTGATCATCTCTTCACGCTTCACGGCATCGCCGTCAATCGGAAGTTCCTGGAAACTCACACCCTTGCTGTTCAACAGCGCCTTTGCACGATGGCAAAACGGGCAGGTTGCTTTGGTATAGATCTCAATATTGGCCATGACTTATCTCCAGTGTTCTTTTACCCTGAGGCATGAAAGAAGACGGGTAAATTACTTGCCGCGAACCAGTGGCAGATTCTCGCCACTCCAGCCCGCTACGCCGTCTTTCAGTACAGATACCTGCTCAAAACCGGCTTTAATCAGCGCAGTTGCTGAATCCTGGCACTGCATACCAGAGCCATCAACCACAATAACAGGTTTGTTTTTGTGTTTTTCCAGCTCGCCAAAATTGTTGGCTTTGATTTCGCTCGGCAGCAGGTTCGTGGAGCCCGCGATATGGCCTTTGCGGAAGTCGTCGCGCTGACGTAAATCCACAATCACCGCATCTTCTTTGTTGATAAGACGAGTAGCTTCTCCGCGCGTAATTACCTTCACTTTCGAAGTCAGGCTCTTAAACGTGGTAAATAATACAGCCGCCAGTAACGCAATCCAGGCGATACTCAATACAGGGTGGCGACTAACAAATTGCATAATTTCTTGCATGGGGGGTAACAACTCCCGACTTAGTGATTAAAAAACCAGGAAAGGAGTATACCTGCGCGTTGGCGCAAATACAGCCAGAGCGTGCATTGGATTGCATTTTTGCGGGGCGCTACGGAAAAAAAAACGTAAATCCGCGCCCTCTGCGACACGCTCTGGTCGATTATTTGATCTTCTGGGGCTATTTTATCGATTCAGCTGTAGTAAAATTACGCAATTATTTTTGTCTATTGAGTGTGAGGTTGTCGCAATGTCGGTTTCTAAAAAACCTATGGTACTGGTGATTCTGGATGGCTATGGCTATCGTGAAGACAGCCAGGATAACGCCATCTTTAATGCCAAAACCCCGGTAATGGATGCTCTGTGGGCAAAACGTCCGCATACCCTGATTGATGCCTCTGGCCTGGAAGTCGGCCTGCCCGATCGCCAGATGGGCAACTCCGAAGTGGGTCACGTCAACCTGGGCGCGGGCCGCATCGTGTATCAGGACCTGACCCGTCTGGATGTTGAAATTAAAGAACGGACTTTCTTCGCTAACCCAGTGCTGACCGATGCGGTCGACCAGGCAAAAAATAGCGGCAAAGCGGTTCACATCATGGGCCTGCTCTCTGCTGGCGGCGTTCACAGCCACGAAGATCACATCATGGCGATGGTAGAAATGGCAGCTGAACGCGGTGCTGAGAAAATCTATCTGCACGCTTTCCTTGATGGCCGTGATACCCCGCCGCGCAGCGCTGAACATTCGCTGCAGAAATTCGAAGAGAAATTTGCCGCGCTGGGCAAAGGCCGCGTAGCGTCCATCATTGGTCGTTACTACGCCATGGACCGCGACAACCGTTGGGATCGCGTTGAACAGGCTTATGACCTGATGACGCTGGCAAAAGGCGAGTTCCAGTTCGCTACGGCTGTTGAAGGCCTGCAGGCTGCTTATGCCCGCGACGAAAACGACGAATTCGTGAAAGCGACCGTGATCCGTGCTGAAGGCCAGGCTGAAGCCGCCATGGAAGACGGCGATACGCTGATTTTCATGAACTTCCGTGCTGACCGTGCGCGTGAAATCACCCGTGCGTTTGTTAACGCTGACTTCGACGGCTTCGCCCGTAAGAAAGTCGTTAACCTCAACTTTGTGATGCTGACCGAATACGCAGCCGACATCAAAACGGCTGTTGCTTACCCACCAGCGTCTCTGGCCAACACCCTTGGCGAGTGGATGGCGAAGAATGACAAAACGCAGCTGCGTATTTCCGAAACTGAAAAATATGCCCACGTGACCTTCTTCTTTAACGGCGGCGTAGAAGAGCCGTTCAAAGGCGAAGACCGCATCCTGATCAACTCGCCGAAAGTCGCGACCTACGATCTGCAGCCGGAAATGAGCTCTGCTGAGCTGACCGAGAAGCTGGTTGCTGCGATTCAGAGCGGAAAATACGACACCATCATTTGTAACTACCCGAACGGCGACATGGTTGGTCACACCGGGGTGATGGAAGCTGCGGTTAAAGCGGTTGAAGCGCTGGATTACTGCGTTGAGCAGGTGACTAAAGCGGTTGAATCCGTTGGCGGCCAACTGCTGATCACCGCAGACCACGGTAACGCAGAGCAAATGCGCGATCCGTCCACCGGTCAGGCGCATACAGCACACACCAACCTGCCCGTTCCGCTGATTTATGTCGGTGGTAAAAACGTCAAAGCAGTTGAAGGCGGCAAACTTTCTGATATCGCCCCGACGATGCTGACGCTGATGGGTATGGAAATCCCGCAAGAGATGACTGGTAAGCCGCTGTTCATCGTGGAATAATCCCTCCCCATGAGGGGAAAGGCGATTAATACCATCACTTGGGCCGTGAAACTGCAAAAGCTTTCAGTCAGGCCCTTGTTCTACGCCAGCGCGCTTAGCGCTGGCGTATTGCTGTGCGCCTTTTCCGCCCACGCGGACGAGCGCGATCAGCTCAAATCTATTCAGGCTGATATCGCGGCAAAAGAACGCGCGGTACGCCAACAACAACAACAACGCTCCACTCTCCTCGCTCAACTTAAAGCTCAGGAACAGGCCATCGCCGTTGCTGCCAGGCAACTACGCGAAACGCAAAACTCGCTGGCGCAGCTGAATGCGCAAATCACTGAAATGAATGCCGCCCTCGCGAAGCTGGAAAAACAGCGGGCTGCGCAAGAGCGTAGCCTGGCAGCCCAACTTGACGCAGCGTTTCGCCAGGGCGAACACACCGGTATTCAGCTCATTCTGAGCGGGGAAGAGAGCCAGCGCGGGCAACGCCTGCAGGCCTATTTCGGCTATCTGAACCAGGCGCGGCAGGAAACCATCGCGCAGTTGAAACAAACCCGCGAAGAAGTCGACTCGCAAAAAGCCGAGCTGGAAGATAAGCAGAGCGAACAGCAGACGTTGCTGTACGAACAGCGCGCTCAGCAGGCTAAGCTGGAGCAGGCGCGTAATGAACGCAAGAAGACGCTCTCGGGTCTGGAGTCATCGATTCAGCAGGGTCAGCAGCAACTGGGCGAAATGCGCGCCAACGAATCACGCCTGCGCAACAGCATCGCTCGCGCCGAAGCCGCAGCCAAAGCACGCGCGGAACGTGAAGCACGCGAGGCGCAGGCCGTACGCGACAAACAGAAGGATGCGTCACGGAAAGGCTCAACCTACAAGCCAACCGAAAGCGAAAAATCACTGATGTCCCGTACCGGCGGTTTAGGTTCCCCACGCGGCCAGGCATTCTGGCCCGTTCGTGGCCCAACGCTACATCGTTATGGCGAACAGTTGCAAGGTGAGCTACGTTGGAAGGGGATGGTTATTGGCGCATCCGAAGGCACCGAAGTTAAAGCCATTGCCGATGGGCGCGTCATTCTGGCGGACTGGTTGCAGGGCTACGGCCTCGTAGTCGTCGTTGAGCACGGTAAAGGCGATATGAGCCTGTACGGTTATAACCAGAGCGCGCTGGTCAGCGTCGGTACGCAGGTTCGCGCCGGGCAGCCTATTGCACTTGTGGGTAGCAGCGGCGGACAGGGCAGGCCGGCACTCTATTTCGAAATTCGTCGCCAGGGTCAGGCGGTCAATCCACAGCCGTGGTTGGGAAGATAAGTTTTGCCTCAATTTCGTCGTCTATTATTCTCTCTCGCCAGCGTGCTGGCCTTCGCAACACCTGTTTTTGCTGGCAAACTTGCCATCGTTATTGATGATTTCGGCTATCGTCCACACACCGAAAATCAGGTTCTGGCGATGCCTTCCACCCTCTCCGTTGCCGTTCTGCCTAATGCCCCACACGCGCGTGAAATGGCGATTAAAGCGCATAACAGCGGGCATGAAGTTTTAATCCATCTGCCGATGGCGCCGCTGAGCAAACAGCCGTTAGAGAAAGATACTTTGCGCCCGGAAATGAGCAGCGAAGAGATTGAGCGGATTATTCGCGACGCGGTAAGCAAAGTACCGAATGCGGTCGGGCTGAACAACCATATGGGCAGCGCGATGACCTCCAGCCTGTTCGGCATGCAGAAGGTGATGCAGGCGCTGGAACGCTACGATCTCTACTTCCTGGACAGTATGACCATCGGCAACAGTCAGGCAATGCGCGCAGCATCAGGAACCGGCGTGAAGGTTATCAAACGCAAAGTCTTCCTGGATGACACGCAAAACGAAGCCGATATTCGCCGTCAGTTTAATCGTGCCGTTGAGCTTGCGCGCCGCAACGGTTCAGCAATTGCCATTGGGCATCCTCACCCTTCGACGGTTCGCGTCCTGCAGCAAATGCTTTATAACCTGCCTGCGGACATTACGCTGGTTCGCCCAAGCAGCCTGCTCAATGAACCACAGGTAGACACCTCCAGACCAAACTTTACACCGCCGAAGAATGGTAAACCTGATGCGCCACGTAATCCTTTCCGCGGGGTGAGATTATGCAAACCGAAGCAGCCGTTAGAGCCGGTTTACGCCAGCCGCTTCTTCAGCGTGCTCGGTGAAAGCATCACCCAAAGCACGCTGGTGCAGTACATGCGCCTGCAATGGCAGGGCTGGGGGAATACATCCTCACCCAGCGCTATGAACGCTAACGTAAATTAAGCGTTTTACGGGCAATACGAGAAGGCGAGGATGTTTTATCGCGCCATTTCCAGAGACGGAATGACCATAGCAGCGCCTGGTACAAAACTTTGGCGCTGCGTACGTTAGTAATCATGCGTTTATACATACCAGAGACAAAAATCTCTGCAATCATGCGTTGACGAATATGGACATCCGGCTCTTTGCGTACTGCGTGGCAAACGCGTAATGCTTCATAGGTTATTTGCTGATGAAATTCCGGATAAATAGTAATCCGACCCGCATATTCACGATTCAACTTATCCAATAACCGTGTAATTTTAATATAGTGGCGTTGGTAATTGAGATTTTTTAAGCCTTGTCTTTTAAGACGGCTAACTGATTGATCGTGTAAGAAGTATTTATACAATGATTGCTCGGTATATCGCACACGTTTGGCGTTAAACATAAACTCCGTCGTCCATACAATATCCTGATGATGCAACCCTGGAATAAACGCTATCTTGTTTTTCTCGATAACATCTCTGCGATAAACCCCCATCCAGACCACATGCGTCCAACGGCGTGAAGCCAATGCCATACGTAACCAGTCGGGGCCGGTCAATACACCCGTAGACCGCAGACGGTCCGTCGGTATTGATTGCCAGGTGTCCCCCGTTTCGAAAATGCACCAATCAGAATTGCACTGTGCCAGATCGAGGTCATCCTGAAGCGCCATGGTCATCAGGGTTTCATACATATTGGGATAAACCAGGTCATCGGCATCGACAAATGCAACATAATCCCCTTTGGCCACTGCCAGACCACGATTACGCGCGACAGATGCCCCGGCGTTAGGCTGATGTAACAACCGGACATGGGAATAGTTATCAGCATAATGTCTTGCAATATCAACAGAGTTATCCGTTGAACCGTCATCCACAATAATGATCTCTATCGCAGCCCATGTCTGTGCGATCAAAGATTCCATGCAATCCCGAAAACTATCACCCGCGTTATACAACGGAATAATAACACTCAACATATTTGTGCGGTTTCTCATCAGATAACCCAAGTTTGTCAGTACACTGATGACTTTTACTACAGTTTCATTAAGGAATTATTAAGGTTAGAACGTTTAATTTTCAGAAGCGGCGCAGCGAAAGCAACCAGTATGGGAAAATGCCATGCGGCGCCTGAGTTCAGCGGCCTGTGATAGCTCAGATCGTCTACATATTGAGGGACACAACCTGTATACTATACCCCTGTAAATTAACGCGCGATGTACACTGATATTGAGGAAAGTGATGGCCATCAGTAAGACACATGAAAAAGGTTATACGGTCTATTGCAAAGAGACCAAAATAGACCTTAAGTCACTGATGAATAAGTATATAAACAAAGAAATCAGTGGCAAACCATTGAGCAGTGGTAACGCCATGCGCAGTGTAGAACTGGTCGAGTACAACTCACAAAAATTTATCATCAAAAACGACCGTGAAGTTGATCCTCGATTTGAGAAAAAAATGCAGAATTTTATCTCCGGCCCCTTTTATTCCAGGCTCATCAAGAAACTGGACACACTCTCCCCGGAAATGCGCGCCTGTACAGCGGATCTCTACTATGCCGCTGAAAAAGTACGCCTTCGTCAGTGTCATGATGTTTATATTATTCATGAATATGTTGAAGGCACTCCTTTAAAAGAAATTAACCATAAGAATGCCGATGAAGTGAAACAGTGCGTTCTGCGCCTTCACAAAGCCGGGTTGGCATCTAATGATATCCACCCTGGAAATTTCATTCGTACGCCAGGCGGTGAATTAAGAATAATTGACTTATCCTGTAAGGGAAATATGAAGATTTGCCAGGCTAATGATATTTTAGCTTTGCAGCGAAAATATCATATTAACATCAAAGGAAAAGGGTTAATCTACAAGCTCATCTGGCTCAAAGAAGCGACAAGAACTTTATCCAGAAAGCTTCGTGGCAAATAGTATTTATTCTTTATACGGCCAGAATAAAGAATCTGGCCGTTGGTAGCATTTAATACAAGTCGAGCATTCAATCCCAGCTCAGGATCACTTTCCCTGACTGGCCCGAGCGCATCGCGTCAAAGCCCTGCTGGAATTCATCGATGGAGAATCGATGGGTGATGATCGGCGACAAATCCAGACCAGACTGAATCAATGCGGCCATCTTGTACCAGGTCTCAAACATCTCACGACCGTAGATACCCTTAATAAACAATCCTTTAAAGATAACTTTAGTCCAGTCGATGGACATGTCTGATGGTGGAATACCCAGCATAGCAATACGGCCACCGTGGTTCATGGTGTCCAGCATGGCGCGAAACGCTGGCGGCGCGCCGGACATCTCCAGACCGACATCAAACCCTTCGGTCATGCCCAGTTCAGCCATCACGTCGGTCAGACTCTCTTTCGACACGTTGACCGCGCGAGTAATGCCCATTTTACGCGCCAGTTCAAGGCGATACTCATTAACATCGGTAATCACCACGTGGCGTGCGCCAACGTGCCTGGCAACCGCTGCCGCCATAATACCGATTGGACCCGCGCCGGAAACCAGCACATCTTCCCCAACCAGATCGAACGACAGCGCCGTATGCACCGCATTACCGAACGGATCGAAGATAGACGCCAGGTCGTCAGAGATGTTGTCCGGAATTTTAAACGCGTTAAATGCCGGGATCACCAGGTATTCTGCAAAGCAGCCAGGACGGTTTACGCCAACACCGGTCGTATTGCGGCACAGGTGAGTACGTCCACCGCGGCAGTTACGGCAATGCCCGCAGGTGATATGACCTTCGCCTGAAACGCGATCGCCGATTTTAAAGCCTTTAACTTCCTGGCCGATGCCAACAACTTCGCCGACATATTCATGTCCAACGACCATCGGTACCGGGATGGTTTTTTGCGACCATTCATCCCAGTTATAAATGTGAACGTCAGTCCCGCAGATGGCTGTTTTACGGATTTTAATCAGCAAATCGTTATGGCCGACTTCCGGTTCAGGAACGTCGGTCATCCAAATGCCCTCTTCCGCTTTCAGTTTGGATAACGCTTTCATTTCACATCCTCAGGCAATAACGCCCAGTTGTTTACCAATGCGTGTGAACGCCTCAACAGCACGCGTAATCTGCTCAGGGGTATGCGCCGCAGACATCTGGGTACGAATACGCGCCTGACCTTTTGGAACCACCGGATAGAAGAATCCAGTAACGTAAATCCCCTCTTTTTGCAGCTCGCGGGCGAAATCTTGCGCCACTACCGCATCCCCCAACATGACCGGGATAATTGCGTGATCCGCTCCCGCTAACGTAAAGCCTGCGGCAGACATTTGCTCGCGGAACTGACGTGCGTTCTCCCACAGGCGATCGCGCAGCTCGCTGCCTGCTTCGACCATCTCCAGCACTTTAATGGAGGCAGAAACAATTGCAGGAGCCAATGAGTTGGAGAACAGATACGGACGGGAACGTTGACGCAGCCACTCAACAACCTCTTTGCGCGCTGCGGTATAACCGCCAGATGCGCCGCCGAGCGCTTTACCCAGCGTACCAGTGATGATGTCCACACGCCCCATCACGTCACAGTATTCATGTGAGCCACGACCATTTTCGCCGACAAAGCCGACAGCATGGGAATCATCAACCATGACCAGCGCGTCGTATTTATCCGCCAGGTCACAAACGCCTTTCAGGTTAGCAATCACACCATCCATAGAGAACACGCCATCGGTGGCGATCAGGATATGACGGGCTCCCGCTTCACGCGCTTCTTTCAAACGAGCTTCCAGTTCGACCATGTCGTTGTTGGCGTAACGGAAACGCTTTGCTTTACACAAGCGAACACCGTCAATGATAGAAGCGTGGTTGAGCGCATCTGAGATAATCGCATCTTCTGCGCCCAGCAGCGTTTCAAACAGGCCGCCGTTGGCGTCAAAGCAGGAAGAGTAAAGGATGGCATCTTCCATACCGAGGAATGCCGCCAGTTTTTGCTCCAGTTGCTTATGGCTGTCCTGGGTACCGCAAATAAAGCGGACCGAAGCCATACCAAATCCGTGAGAATCCATACCTGCTTTTGCAGCTGCAATCAGTTCCGGGTGGTTAGCCAGCCCCAGATAGTTGTTCGCACAAAAGTTAATAACGTGGCTTCCGTCCGCCACGGTGATATCCGCCTGCTGGGCAGACGTAATAATGCGCTCTTCTTTAAACAATCCTTCCGCACGTGCGGTTTCGAGATCGTTCGTTAACTGTTTGTAAAAATCCCCACGCATTTCAATTCTCCAGACTGGGCAAATTTCAGCACATATTACCCAAAGCTATACGCTGATACGAGATGACGCATCATCACTTCTTCAAAATGAAGCATAAATCACGTATACCCACATGGCTAATCAGTGATGCCGTCGTATGGATTCATTGGACGCAATTAATCGCAACCAATTGAATTGGCTGGATTTTATAAAAAATCATAAAAAAACAACAGCAATAGCAGAAGAATGCCTTTGCAGCATTCTATCTGGTTAGGTAACCCTTCAATCTCATTCAAGCCACTACTTTCGAGTGAGAAAAATTCGCAATGCCTGGAGTTTTGCACCTAAAGCGGTTCGCCGATAAACACGGAACAGATCGAACCATTTGCCCCGACCAAGGTAATTAAGCATTAATAGATCAGGGCGCTTGTAATAACACATGACAAAAATACCCTGATCATCATCAACAATATTATTTCTGAGAGTCTCTTTTTGACACTCAGTGACTAATGAGTAAAACTCTTTCCATTTCTCTGGTGAACCAACAATAGCGCCGCCGATAATATAAGTATGATTTCCGATCATAAAATCAAAAACCTGTTTTCTGGATGATATAACCAGACCCTTTTTAATCGTGAAGAGATGCATTTTATTACGGTCAAAAGGGAAGTCCCATACTTTTAATCCACGAGTAACCTGCGGTTTACGGCAATATCCGAAGTCTACCCAAGCAACCATCGGAGTATTAACTAAGCCTGCATTTATGGCCTTCACTACAAAATATGCTTTTAAATTATTGATCAACACATATTCTGGAGACCAGTACTCAGGGTTACCTAGCTGTCGCGTCTCTAATTTATTCTTAAAGGTATCATCCTGCTGAATTTGTCTTATTTTATTATTAATATGCTTAAATTTTTTACCTAAATCTATGGTTATAATTTTTGTGGGCTTACCTTTGCGTATTTCCGCAACTCTGTCTTCAAACTCAGACGAGGTAAAAATAACCATATCATTTTCTAAAGCGGCTAACCGTTTGAAGTAGTCAAAATAGACATCAGAAGATCGGGAAAGTTTTTCACGGAAGCCTTTATTAACAGTCCACTCCCCCCTACCGATATCAAAATATGCTGTCACAATAGTGGTAGACGATTTCATAACCATTTTCAAACCATTAATAAAAAAAATATTATATCACAAAGTTTTTGTTTTTGTACATATAATATACATAGATGGATATAAAAAAACTAAGTACATTTAAGATTAATTTAATAGACTTAATAACCATTAAATAAGCATTCTTATACTGGTGTTTATAGGCCTTCTACCGACCCACCATCTTACTTAAGAGGCTGAAGGGATGCCGATGTGATGGTATGATTACAGACATTAGTGTCTGAGATTGTCTCTGACTCCAAAATTCGAAGGTTACATTTATGATCATCGTTACCGGCGGCGCGGGCTTTATCGGCAGCAACATCGTCAAGTCATTGAATGATAAAGGCATCACCGACATCCTGGTGGTGGACAACCTGAAAGATGGCACCAAGTTTGTTAACCTGGTGGATCTGAATATTGCTGACTACATGGACAAGGAAGACTTCCTGATCCAGATTATGGCCGGAGAAGATTTCGGCGATATCGAAGCGATTTTCCACGAAGGCGCATGCTCCTCCACTACCGAGTGGGACGGCAAGTATATGATGGATAACAACTATCAATACTCCAAAGAGCTGTTGCACTACTGCCTGGAGCGTGAAATTCCGTTCCTGTATGCGTCCTCTGCCGCCACCTACGGCGGCCGCACTTCTGATTTCATCGAATCCCGTGAATATGAGAAACCGCTGAACGTTTACGGCTACTCAAAATTCCTGTTCGACGAGTACGTTCGTCAGATCCTGCCAGAAGCCAATTCTCAGATTGTTGGCTTCCGCTATTTCAACGTCTACGGACCGCGTGAAGGCCATAAAGGCAGTATGGCGAGCGTCGCTTTCCACCTCAACACCCAGCTCAACAATGGCGAAACACCAAAACTGTTCGAAGGCAGTGAAAACTTCAAGCGTGATTTCGTTTACGTAGGCGATGTGGCTGCGGTGAACCTGTGGTTCCTGGAAAACGGGGTTTCCGGCATCTTTAACCTTGGTACCGGTCGTGCGGAATCTTTCCAGGCCGTTGCCGATGCAACGCTTGCGTACCACAAAAAAGGCAGCATTGAGTACATCCCATTCCCGGAAAAACTGAAAGGTCGCTATCAGGCGTTTACCCAGGCCGATCTGACTAATCTGCGTGCTGCGGGCTATGACAAGCCGTTTAAAACCGTTGCTGAAGGTGTAACGGAATATATGGCCTGGCTGAACCGCGACGCGTAAGTATGAAAATTTTGGTGGTAGGCCCGTCCTGGGTGGGCGACATGATGATGTCGCAAAGTCTCTATCGCACGCTTAAGGCGCGCTATCCCCAGGCGATAATCGACGTGATGGCACCTGCATGGTGCCGTCCGTTATTGTCGCGCATGCCTGAAGTTAACGAAGCTATCGCCATGCCGCTGGGACACGGCGCGCTGGAGATCGGCGAGCGGCGTAAACTCGGTCATAGCCTGCGTGAAAAACGCTATGACCGCGCCTATGTGCTGCCTAACTCGTTTAAATCCGCGCTGGTACCGTTTTTTGCTGGCATTCCCCATCGTACCGGATGGCGTGGTGAAATGCGCTACGGCCTGCTAAACGATGCGCGCGTGCTGGATAAAGATGCCTGGCCGCTGATGGTCGAACGCTATGTAGCCCTGGCCTATGATAAAGGCGTAATGCTGTCAGCTAAAGATTTACCGCAGCCTCTGCTATGGCCGCAGTTGCAGGTAAGCGAAGGTGAAAAGTCCCTGACCTGTCGCCAGTTTTCCCTTTCTGCCGAACGCCCCATCATCGGCTTTTGCCCTGGTGCGGAATTTGGTCCAGCGAAACGCTGGCCACATTACCACTACGCAGACCTGGCGAAGCAACTGATCGATGAAGGCCATCAGATTGTGCTTTTTGGCTCTGCAAAAGACCATGACGCCGGAAATGAGATCCTGGCGACGCTGAGCGTTGATCAGCAGGCCTGGTGCCGTAATCTGGCGGGCGAAACACAGCTGGAGCAGGCCGTCATTCTGCTCGCCGCCTGCAAAGCGGTGGTCACCAACGACTCTGGATTAATGCACGTTGCCGCAGCGTTGAATCGACCTCTGGTAGCGTTATATGGCCCCAGCAGCCCGGATTTTACTCCGCCGCTTTCACACAAGGCTCGCGTAATTCGCTTGATTACGGGCTATCACAAAGTACGCAAGGGAGATGCAGCAGAAGGCTATCATCAGAGCCTGATTGACATCACACCCCAGCGCGTGCTGGAAGAACTCAACGACCTGTTGTTACAAGAGGAAGCCTGACGGATGCGGGTACTGATCGTTAAAACATCGTCTATGGGCGATGTACTGCATACGTTACCGGCATTAACCGATGCGCAGCAGGTCATGCCGGATATTCAATTTGATTGGGTAGTGGAAGAAGGCTTCGCGCAGATCCCATCCTGGCATGCAGCCGTTGACCGGGTGATCCCAGTGGCGATCCGCCGCTGGCGTAAAGCCTGGTTTTCAGCGCCGATTAAAGCCGAGCGTAAAGCCTTTCGCGATGCGGTGCGTTTACAGCAGTATGACGCGATAATTGATGCGCAGGGTCTGGTAAAAAGCGCGGCGTTGGTTACGCGTCTGGCACGTGGCATCAAGCATGGTATGGACTGGAGCACGGCGCGCGAACCATTGGCGAGCCTGTTTTATAATCGCAAACATCACATTGCCAAACAGCAGCACGCGGTAGAACGTACGCGTGAATTGTTCGCCAAAAGTCTGGGATATTCTAGGCCCCAGTCGCAGGGTGATTACGCTATCGCTCAGCATTTTCTGAAAGAACGTAATGCTGATGCGGGCCAGTATGCCGTATTTCTGCATGCCACAACGCGTGATGATAAGCACTGGCCAGAAGCCAACTGGCGGGAGCTAATTGGCTTGTTAAATAACGCTGGCATACTTATTAAACTGCCATGGGGTGCTCCTCATGAAGAAGCACGAGCCCGTAGGCTGGCAAATGGTTTTTCTTATGTTGATGTTCTTCCACGGATGACTTTGGGAGAGGTCGCTCGCGTACTGGCGGGGGCAAAATTTGTGGTGTCGGTTGATACAGGCCTGAGTCATTTAACCGCTGCACTGGATCGCCCTAATATTACGTTGTACGGTCCAACGGACCCAGGATTGATTGGTGGGTATGGGAAGAATCAAGTGGCATGTCGCTCAGAAAGTGAAAATCTTTCAGACTTGCGTTCTTCGACCGTATTAGAATCAATTAATTGCAATTTTTTAAATAATTGTCTGTAAGTGTCGGAGAAATGATGGCTTTAACAAAGTTTTTTTTAGATGAGAAAAAAAACTGGAAGATAAACTGGAATAGAGGACTTATATTTCTGTTTGTCGCCACCTATTTCTTAGGTGGTATTACTCGTTATAAACATTTGATTGTCATCCTGATGACTATCACAACGATAGTTTATTTATGTAAGAATCCTCGACATTATATTCCTATTTTTAAAACATTTGTTTTTGCAAGTGTATCATTTCTTGTAATCGCTACCTTCGTCTCTTTAGTGTTCACTCCTGAACTAAAAGCTAGCCTGAAAGAGATAAACAACTCAGTTGTTGAAAATGTCTTATTATGCACTATTGCGATCCCTGTATTACTAAGAGAAGAAAGCAAAGAAACCATTTCAAAGTTGATATTCTTCTCGTTCCTTACAGCTCTTAGTTTGCGATGCCTTTCAGAACTTGTCCTTTATTATCAGGACTATCAGCAAGGAATCATGCCTTTTACTAATTACCAACATCGCGGAATTTCAGATGCAATGGTGTTTTTATTCCCAGTGCTTCTGAATCTATGGCTCGTTAAATCAGCGAAATACCGTATATTATTCCTGTTGTTAGGGGCGATATACACCTTTTTAATTCTTGGAACATTGTCCCGTGGCGCATGGTTATCTGTATTCATTATTGCTCTTACATGGATAATCATGTACAAACAATGGCGATTGCTTACTGTAGGAATCCTCGTAGCTATTGTTGCTCTGACAGCTATATTTTCACACAAAGATATGTCAGAAAAACTGACCTTTAAATTGCAGCAAACTGACAGTTCATATCGCTATACTAACGGTACGCAAGGAAGTGCGTTTGACCTAATCTTAGAAAATCCAGTTATTGGTTATGGTTTTGGTAATAACGCTTATAAAACTGTATACAACAAGCGTGTTGTTGATTATCCAAACTGGACATTCCGCGAGTCAATTGGACCACACAACCTTATTCTTTTTGTATGGTTTGGTACAGGATTACTTGGACTTGTGGGTTTAATACTGGTGTACACTAGCATTGTGAGAGAATGTGTTACGCATGCATTTAGGGAGAATTACTATTCCCCATACAATGCTTATATAATAATTTTACTTTCATTTTTCGGTTATTTTATTATACGTGGCAACGTTGAGCAGATTGAGTTAGATCTGTTGGGTATTTTTGCAGGTTTTCTGTTAGCGCTGAAGAATAAATAAAATAGTAAAAAAAAGGCTACTTTATGTAGCCTTTTTTTCACTCGAACCAGTTACAAATAACCTCTTCAAACCGTTGTGTAACCGCAGACCAACTATAGTTTCCAAAGACATATTGCTGACCTCGTTGGGCGGTATCCGCTAAACTACTTTCCGCCATTACCCTGGTAATATCCTGAGTAATAGTTTCTGCAGTCATCGGCTCTGTAAGGTGATAGCCTGTAATTTTATCTTTAACAAACTCAACCATGCCGCCTCGAGTACTGACTAATACAGGTCTTCCAGCGCCCATAGCCTCAATAGCCACCATACAAAATGGCTCCTGAAATTGAGAAGGAATCACAACTATATCTGCCAGTGGATAGTAATAGTGCATTTTCTCGGGTGAGATACTACCTAACATAATACAATGTGGTTTGAGGCGCTCAGCTATTTCCCGAACTTCACGCTGATAATCACCTTTATCGTTCTTACTTACTTCCATGTGATCACCAACAACCACAAGCTTCAGATTTTTGTTCTCATGCAGCAACTTTTCAAAAGCCTGCAGAAGTAAGAGAACGCCTTTATCAGGGACTATACGTCCAGCAAAAAATACCACCTTGCTTTCAGGGGGAATATTTAATTTATTTTTTGATATTGATTCATATGACGATTGATAGATATCCAAGTCAATACCATTAGGCACAATAACAATATCAGCTTCAGGAAGATAAGATTGATAATAGTTCTTCAAAAACAAACTTGGTACGATCATCTTAACTTTTTTATCAAGCAACTTAGGTTCAAACGCATTATGCATATGAATCACAACTTTAGCCTGAGGAGCTTGCGAACGAATTTGTCGATATAGCTTCATACTGTTATGGACAACAATCACACTTTGATCGGTTATCTCAAACTTTTCGGCAACTTTCAGTATGCGCTTTGAATAAGGTAACGGATCCAGCCGAGTCCACTTTTGGAAAATACGCTTATATACCGAGCTAAATCCAATACGATGAATACTACATCTTTCGTTTACGTAAGAATAATCAGAATATCCTTCATTCTTTATACAGACAATACGATTAGGGAATTTGGTTCTTTGGGCAACCTGATACATCCAGGTCTCAACTGCTGCGGCACCACGTGGTGGAATAGAATAAATAGGTGTTACAGTAAATATGATTTTATCAATCATAAAGATCACCATTACATTGTTTTATATTTAATTGCTGCGATCAGGCCTGGAATTATTTTATTTTGATAAAGAAGGTGTTTATATTCTTCTCTATATTCGTGCTTTTGTTTTGCAACTTGATAAGGCTGATTCTTCCATGGTGACTTCTCATATACTGTGCGGAAAAATTGTGCTGAGGAATAGTCAGCCCACTCGTGCCATGGTTTTGTTACACCAGTATAATGAATAAATACTGTCTCTTCATTAATCACTGATTTATAGTAATTTTTATTTTTAATCTCAAACTCAGACTTCAATGAATAAATTGAGTTATATTTCCTCGGTAGTAATACCGCATGATGCAAAAACATGATATTTAAAATATCCTGGTCAGGATATTTTACTCTGGAAACTATACTTTCATCTGACAATAGTTCGAAGAATTTTTTCGTTAAATTAGAGTTAAGCCATTGCTGCAAGTTTATATACATGACACCCGAGTTAAAGTAGTTGCCTTTAAACTCAGGATTATGTAGACGCTCTGCACTTTTATCCTGCATTGAATCAACATCTACTACAACCGCACCATATTCCCCATCAAATTTCAGTGCGGCAAGATCCTCTAAAGAGCCTTTACACGTAATATCAGCATCAAGATATAGCAGTCGATCTAATCGTTCAGAAAAATAATCAAATGAAAGCAAGCGATAGTATATTGACACTGGCCATATATTTGTTTTAGGTAGTGACACCAGCGGTTCAGAATCAATATGATATAGCTTAATAACTGTTTTATACTGTTCTGCTAATTGTGTCAAAAGTACAATATATTCTTGATCTAAATAATCCGCAATAATATGAAAAGTAAAATTAATATTACTCTCTTTATTATTTTCAAGGATTGATGCAATAGAAATTGCCGCGCCAGTTTGGTAATTTTTATCGATTCCCCATGAGATATTAAAAGTGTCACGATCATCACATGGTGTAACACGTCTGTCTAACTCAATAATATCTTTGAAGTTAGTTAATCTTTTGAAGTCCAAGTTAATTACCTTTAATTATTTCAGCTATATTTTCCAGCGGCTAAGATATGCATTGCTGTTGATTATTTTAACAATGTACTTAGCCAGCAGTTAACCTTTCAACTTGGTCAGATAATAATTAAAGTAGTTACACAGTCCCTGAACGTATAACCCTTGTTTAAATTTATGCTTTGCACAATATCTGAATTGATTGCTATTGGTCGGTTTGAGAAGCGCTACTGAATGCCAGGGCGAGGCCTCTTTCGCAACTAAAAAACTCTTCGATACCGGATAGTTGGACCACTCATGCCAGGGTTTTGTCGGTCCCACATAATGAATGAAGACAGTTTCATTATTCACAGGATTGACTACTGTATCTTTCAGTTCATAATTAATGCTAAAGCGTGTATTGTATTTACCATTGATAAAAGTTACTTTTCCGGCTAACAATACATTAAGGACATCTTGATCAAGATGAGTTATTCTTTCCACCCATTCTGGAACTCGCAACATTTCGATGGCTCGGGAAGAGATATTATTACTGTGCCATGCATTGATGTTGATAAGTAAGAATCCAGCATTAAAGTATCCGGTGATTAATTCTGGAGTGGCCAGCGTTACAGAACGATTATGCCACCATTCGGAATCTCTTTCCGTTACAACGACAGCGATCTCATCTGCGGAAAACTTATAATCGACCAGTTCTCGTACACTACCCTGGCAAGCAATATCAGCATCCAGGTATAATAATTTATCTATTTTATTATAGAAATAATCTGCAATAACAAAACGGAAGTATGTTGCATAAGTCCAGTTTTTTGTACTAGGTAAGTCTTTTAATTTATTGCAATCAATTAGGTAAACTTTGATACAGGATTGATATTGTTTAGCAAGATCGGCGAATCTGGCTTTATCACTCTCATCGAAATAATCAGTAAATATATGAAATGTGAAATCGATTTTTTTATTCGACAATAATACAGAGGCTATTGATACACCGCAGCCAAATAAAAAATTCCTGTCAATACCATAACCGATATTAAAACAGTCTGCAGAAGCATTTTCCCGAAAATCGTACTCAAAAACAGAAAGGATAACTTCTTTATCGCTAAATTGAGACATTTGACTCTTACCAATTTTTGAGAAATAGACCATGTTCTCACATGATGCATTTCAAATAGTTCAGGATAAATTAATCACAGAGATTTACGGATTGTTCTTTCGCGTATTTTATTAGCTTTAACCTGAGCTTCCTTGAACAAATCAGCCTCCTGACTTAGGATGCTTTTCAACGGCAACTCGCAATAGATGCGTAGAAATCTATAAATATCACGCTGGGTTAATCCAATGTTCATGGACGAAAAATAGAGACCGATTAAGTCCTTATCGCGCCAGCGTTGGGGAACAGTCGACCGAATCTGAGCACGGTGCAAATCAATCACTGAAATCTTGAGATCGTCCTCATGCCCTGAAAAAGGCAGATGTAATAAAAAGTGGCAAATATAGCAATCGCGATGATTGATACCACCAGCATGCATCTTACGCACCATGGTGGCAACACGATCAATAATTATACGCTTCACTTTCACATCGGGAGAATTTGTGGCCCAATCAGCACAGTAATCTTCTAAGCTGATAGTTGGTGTGAGATCCTCAGTAATAATAAACGAGGTTTTAGTCAGTGGATTCAACCCTTTCTCACCAAATCCCACGCCTGTCATTGTATCCACACCTAACTGACTCAGGCGATGAATGGCATTCCATTCTCTATCAGCACCTAATACTGGCATGCGTAATGAAAGTAGGTTTTTAACAATCTCTTTCAGAGAAGTGCCTCTGTGCCATTTTAAAAAATAGCTTTTACCCGTTAGTTCAAATCGTAGAGTACGGCGAGTCTCCAGTTCTCTGAATACTTCACCTTGTAAATTTTTAACTTCTTCAAATGCATCTTTCCCGCGCCATAGTGTGGCTAACGGTTCTTTTAATTCAACCATCTAAACCACCCGTAATCATATCCGCAGCTTTCTCCGGTAGGCTGTATAAATCTTGCGTATCCGCATAGTGTCGTGCATTTGCCCTCCATTCCGAACACAATGAAGGCTCTACCAGCGCTTTACGTAAGGCTTCATTCAGCGTTTCTTGCCGGAATGGTTCTGCAATTGCCATTCCACAATTAGCATCAACAATATAATGCGCGTAACCGCATACGGCCGTGGTCAACACCGGCAGCCCGGCAGTGATTGCTTCTAGTAAAACAATACCTGCCGCCTCCTGATAAGCTGGATGCATCAATATATCAGCCGCAGCCATTAATTCTGCAACATCATTACGGCCAGAGTAGAAATGGACATTACTGCGTACGCCAAGTTTTTCCGCCAGCGCCTCAAATTTTCTCGGTCTGTCTTGTCCAACAACATACAGTAGCGTATTAGTTCGAAGCGTTTCTGGTAACGAGGCCAGTGCACGTATTGAACGATCCACACCTTTACGAGTGAAATCAGAGCCTACCTGCAATAATAGATTTTGTTGCTCTGTTATACCGTTTTTCTGGCGATAAACTTCACGGCTATTCGGAATCTGCTGGCTATACTTCCTGTCTGGATAAATCCCTGGAGGAAGAATATGAAATCGTTGAGCTTCTGTCTGATAGTGTTTCTGAAAATCAGCAATCTGCTTATCAGTTAGCATTAATAGCTGCGTCGGTTTACCCTGCTCAAACGTCGCGCGTTCAAACGCTGCATAGTGCCGATATCGTGAAGTTAACCGATAGAGGAAACCTTTTTCTTGTGCCACTTTCTCGGCATAGCAAACGTCAGCAGCATAGTAGAGATCCAGCCCTGGCATTTTATTAAAACCAACTACCCGATCGACAGGGTGCTGAAGTAAATGTGCCTGGACCCAGGAACAATACTCCGCATTGCGACCATGGTTTGTCCGGGACTTGACCGGTACAAGAACCAATTCAAAAACGTCAGGACACTCACCTTCCCAGGACTGCGTATAGACACGAACATGGTGACCACGTGCCGCTACAGTTTGCGCAATGCGCATAAAATCACGCTGTAACCCACCGAATGGGAAGTATTTATACAAACAGAAAGCAACAATCATACGGGACTCCCCGCTTGTGGCGGCACAAGTCTACCCGGTAATAATTTATCGATAGCAGCAATAACATCGTCAGCGGGAATCACCGAAAGATACATTTCATTGCGATCGCGCTGCTCGCGTGGAGGCATCGGACGATAATCACCAGCCCAAAATTGAATCATCTGCTTTGACCATGGTCGCCAAAAATTATGATCCGTTGCGCCAAACAGGCATATCAATGGTGTATCAACCGCAGCAGCAATGTGTCCCGGAGCAGAGTCCACCCCAATAAACAACTGCGCATGATCGATGACCGCTCCTAGCTCGGGGAAGCTCATCTTTCCCGCCAGCGCAGTAACGGGCCTTTCTTTGCAACCTTGTGCAATTTCATTCACGCAAGCCAGATCGTCTTCGCCTGGGCCAGAGGTCACAACTACCTCCAAACCACGCTGGTGTAAGGCGTCAATTACCTGTGAAAACTTTTCGTTATTCCAGCATTTGAAGCGTTGGCGTGCCGTTGGTTGAATTACAACATATTCATCACCAACCCCAGCCCGATTTAATTCTGTGCGCATACGTTCCCAGCTATCCGGAGGATAGCTCATTGTTGTATGCGTAATAGTCGATTTAAGTTTCAACGGGGCCAGCACAGACAGATTGCTTTCCACCACATTTTCACCGCTAAGCGGAGCCAGACATGTAAAACTATTTTTCCAAAAAGAAGATTGCCGATGTGCATAATCTTGAGAGATTTTGATTGGCGCGTTCAGTAACCGCATCAGTATCGCAACCATCCACTGATCGGTAAGGTTTACAACTAAATCATACCCATTCGCGCGCAACGTTCCGATCAGGTGCAGAAAATTAGTAATTTTATCAGTTACTTTTGTCTTTTTATTTTTAATACCATAAAGGGCATTAATTTCTGGGTTTTCCGACAAAATTGGGATGGTATCCTGATAGAGAAGCACGTCGATTTTCGCATCAGGATAGTTCTGCTTTAGCGTACTAATGACCGGAGTTGTTAACAACATATCTCCGTGAAAACGCATTTTTATGACCAGAATTCTATTAATTGGCTTATCCACAAGCGGCTCTTTTATCGTGAGTGTCCGGTAAAGTTAAGCAGAAAAAAGCACGCTACCGCCCCAGGCTCAACAGCTACCTGATTACTGATATCGCACTGATTTTTTACGCGCTAGTGTATCACTTCTTTCGCCATGTTCCGACTCGAATAATTCTTGCACAGCCAATGATTTTAAAACATATAAATCAATGAATTAAGATGTTCAGACCTTTTGATTTTTAGCCCTCTATCTCGACTAAACCGGAAAATATCAACAGAAAACGTAAAGATGCAAAAGATGCTGGTACCCTGGACATCCCCCGCGAGGGACGCTATTTAATTTAAAAATAGGAAAAGTATTGGTAAAGCCACAGCTAAATACATAGAATCCCCAGCACATTCATAAGTCAGCTACCATTATGCTCGAATTGCTTTACACCGCCCTTTTCTACCTTATTCAGCCTTTGATCTGGGTACGGCTTTGGGTGCGCGGACGTAAGGCTCCGGCCTACCGTAAACGCTGGGGTGAACGCTACGGCTTTTACCGCCGTCCGCTAAAACCAGGCGGCATCATGCTTCATTCGGTTTCCGTGGGCGAAACGCTGGCAGCTATCCCATTAGTCCGCGCTCTGCGACATCGTTACCCCGACTTGCCGATCACGGTCACCACCATGACGCCAACCGGTTCCGAGCGCGTACAATCCGCTTTTGGCCCTGACGTTCAGCATATTTATCTGCCATACGATTTACCGGATGCCCTAAACCGTTTCCTGAATAAAGTTGACCCCAAGCTGGTGCTAATTATGGAAACCGAGCTGTGGCCGAATCTGATCGCGGCACTGCATAAGCGCCATATTCCGCTGGTCATTGCCAATGCACGTCTTTCCGCTCGCTCAGCTGCTGGCTACGCTAAATTAGGTAAATTTGTTGGCAGGCTACTGCGCCGAATTACGTTGATTGCCGCCCAGAACGAAGAAGATGGCGCTCGTTTTATCACGCTTGGTGCCAGAAGCAATCAGGTCACCGTTACCGGTAGCCTGAAGTTTGATATTTCCGTCACGCCGCAGCTGGCCGCAAAAGCGATTACATTGCGCCGTCAATGGGCACCTCACCGCCCGGTATGGATTGCAACCAGCACGCACGACGGCGAAGAAAGCATTATCATTGCCGCCCATCAGGCGTTATTAAACCAGTTCCCTAATCTTTTACTGATTCTGGTACCCAGACATCCTGAACGGTTCCCGGATGCCATTAACCTCGTACGCCAGGCTGGGCTAAGCTATACGACACGTTCTTCAGGCGAAGTTCCGTCATCAGGAACCCAGGTCGTAATCGGCGACACCATGGGCGAGTTGATGTTGCTGTACGGCATTGCCGACCTTGCTTTTGTTGGCGGTTCGCTGGTTGAACGCGGTGGACACAACCCACTGGAAGCCGCGGCGCACGCCATTCCGGTACTGATGGGGCCACATACTTTTAATTTTAAAGATATTTGCGCCCGCCTCGAACAGGCAAGCGGATTGATCACCGTCACCGACGCAACTACGCTGGTGAAAGAGGTCTCTTCTTTACTGACCGATGCAGATTATCGTAATTTTTATGGCCGTCACGCAGTTGAAGTTCTGTATCAAAATCAGGGCGCGCTTCAGCGTCTGCTGCAGCTGCTGGAACCTTATCTGCCACCCAAAACGCATTGAGGCAAGTCATGCAAAAACGGGCGATTTATCCAGGAACCTTTGATCCCATTACTAACGGCCACATCGATATCGTGACAAGAGCGACAAGCATGTTCGATCACGTAATCCTGGCAATTGCCGCAAGTCCCAGTAAAAAACCGATGTTTACTCTGGAAGAGCGCGTTGAGCTGGCACAACAGGCAACGGCGCATCTCGGTAATGTGGAGGTTCTGGGATTCAGCGACCTGATGGCAAACTTTGCCCGCGATAATCAGGCTAACATTCTGATCCGTGGCCTGCGTGCGGTAGCTGATTTTGAGTATGAAATGCAGCTGGCCCATATGAACCGTCATCTGATGCCACAACTGGAAAGCGTCTTTCTGATGCCGTCTAAAGAGTGGTCATTTATCTCATCGTCACTGGTGAAAGAAGTTGCCCGCCACCAGGGTGACGTAGCGCACTTTCTGCCGGAAAACGTTCATCAGGCATTATTGAGTAAACTGAAGTAATGCGTCTGGCCGGATGAGGCATACGCTACGTCCGGCCAATAATGGTGTTATTTCTGACAGCGACGGCAATAAAACGTTGTGCGCTGAGCGTGTTTTGTCGCAATGATTGGCGCGCCGCATACGCGACAGGGTTCACTTTCTCTCCCATAGACCTGCAGCTCCTGGGCAAAATAACCCGGCTTACCGTCGCTTTGCAGAAAGTCCTTCAGCGTGGTCCCGCCCTGCTCGATAGAACGCAGCAAAACCGCCTTGATAACGCGCACCAGCAGTTCGCACTCATCCTGCGACAAAGATGACGCCAGACGGTCAGGATGGATACCAGCCGCAAACAGCGACTCGCTGGCATAGATGTTTCCCACCCCCACGACCAGCTTGTTATCCATCAGCCAGGGTTTAATCGCAGTTTTCTTCTTCGCACATTTCTGCTGCAGATAACCAGCATTGAAATCGTCGCTCAGCGGCTCAGGGCCAAGATGGGCGAGGACATTATGCCCATCCAGCTCTTTAGTCCACAGCCAGGCGCCAAAACGACGCGGATCGGTATAGCGCAGGACTTTGCCGTTACTCATCACTAAGTCGACGTGGTCATGTTTTTCTGCCGGAAGCTCTTCAGAAAGGATACGCAAACTACCCGACATCCCCAGGTGAATGATTACCCAGCCATCTGATAGCTCCAGCAGCAGGTATTTCGCGCGCCGCTGTACGCTCAGGACAGGTTTATCACTCAGACGATAGATTTCCTCTGATACTGGCCAACGCAAACGACCGTTACGCACAGTCGCGTGCATAATCGTTGCCCCCACCAGATGCGGCTCAATACCGCGGCGGCTGGTTTCGACTTCAGGTAATTCAGGCATAGTATCTCCGGCGGTGTATCAGGTCTCATTAATATGGGGACGGCCAGAAAACAAAAAACCCCGCCGAGGCAGGGTTTTTCTTTACATCAAAGCGGAAATTATTTGATTTTCGCTTCTTTGTATAAAACGTGCTGACGAACAACTGGATCGAACTTTTTCAGCTCCAGTTTTTCCGGCTTAGTACGTTTGTTCTTCGTGGTGGTATAGAAGTGACCAGTACCAGCAGAAGAAACCAGCTTGATTTTCTCACGAATACCTTTAGCCATGATTTATTTCCTCTTAGTACTTAGTACTTTTCGCCACGGGCACGCAGTTCAGACAGAACTGTTTCGATGCCTTTCTTATCAATAACACGCATACCTTTAGCAGATACACGCAGGGTGACAAAACGCTTCTCGCTCTCAACCCAAAAACGGTGAGAGTGCAGGTTAGGCAGGAAACGGCGTTTAGTCGCGTTCAGTGCGTGGGAACGGTTGTTACCGGTCACCGGACGCTTGCCAGTAACTTGGCAGACTCGGGACATGTCTATTCTCCAAAAATCAAATTAGCTCGAGCTTCGTATGGGGTATTGGCGCCTCGTCAGGCTTCTCAGCCCGGTTATCGCAGTTCAATACACTAAATCTTTCATCGTTGCCTCGTCATTGGACGCAACAAGAATGATTTTGCGTATTTGCGAACTCTCGATTGCCAGGCCCAAATGCCAAACCCGAGATTCTCAAAGGTGGCGTAGTATACGCTGAGTCAGCGATGTGCTCAAGTCCCGAACAGACAAAGATCCCGATGGATCGCGTAAAGTGCGTTAAATCCAACCGCGTTCCGCAAAAGAAACGTACTCTCCGCGCCCAATGACCAGATGATCAAGCACCCGGATATCCATGAACTGACAGCATTTCACAACACGCTCGGTGATGAGTTTATCTGCTTTGCTCGGCTCTGCACACCCCGAAGGGTGATTATGTGCAAGGATCACCGCAGAAGCATTCATTTTTATCGCTTCGCGGACAATTTCTCGCGGATGCACTTCAACGTGGCTTAGCGTTCCGGAAAAAAGTTTACGGTGTTTAATCACGCGATGTTGAGAATCCATAAAGATCACATAAAAGATCTCGCGTTCCTCTTGCGAAAGCTGGCTTTGCAGAAATTCACGCGCCATTTCCGGGCTAAGTATCGCACGCTCCTCTATCACCTGTACGTTGTAGTAGCGCCTTGCCAGCTCCACTATTCCCTTCAACTGTGCGTACTTCGCGATACCGATGCCCTGAACATAGCTGAAATCCATGTAATCAGCAGACAACAGGCCATACAACGAATCAAAATGCTGAAGCATCTCTTTCGCCAGCGTAAGCACATCTTTACCCAGTATCCCGGTGCGTAGAAAAAGAGCCAGTAGCTCTACGTCGGTCAGCGAACTGGCCCCCTGCGCCAACAGCTTTTCCCTAGGCATTATACGTCCTGTATTTTCCATGCTTTTCCCCTCCTTTCGCGTCCGCATAGTGGCATAACGCCAGCGGCGAATCGACGCTCTGTTTTCACTTCTTCGTAGAGCCTCGCAAACTGGAGCGCGGGCAAAAGCACGACACATTGCGGATTGTGATAAAATATCCGCCTTCTGGTGAAACCCAACAGGAAAGATCATGATGAGCCTGGCCGGTAAAAAAATCGTACTTGGCGTCAGTGGCGGGATTGCTGCGTACAAAACCCCTGAGCTGGTGCGTCGTTTACGGGAACGCGGCGCAGACGTCCGCGTGGCGATGACCGAAGCAGCAAAAGCGTTTATTACTCCTCTGAGCTTACAGGCGGTTTCGGGCTATCCCGTTTCCGACAGCCTGCTTGACCTCGCAGCCGAAGCCGCGATGGGCCACATTGAGCTGGGGAAATGGGCCGATTTGGTTATACTGGCCCCTGCGACGGCAGACCTGATTGCCCGCGTTGCCGCAGGTATGGCCAACGATCTGGTGTCTACGATCTGTCTGGCAACGCCAGCGCCTGTTGCCGTGCTGCCGGCTATGAACCAGCAGATGTACCGCGCTGCCGCAACCCAACACAATCTGGGCATTCTTGCCTCGCGCGGTTTGCTCATTTGGGGTCCTGACAGCGGTAGTCAGGCATGTGGTGATGTCGGTCCTGGACGTATGCTGGATCCGTTAACAATTGTGGATATGGCGGCAGAACATTTTTCACCTGTCAAAGATCTGCAACATCTCAACATCATGATTACAGCAGGCCCGACGCGTGAACCGCTTGATCCCGTGCGTTATATTTCCAACCACAGCTCCGGGAAAATGGGATTTGCTATCGCGGCCGCTGCCGCAAAACGCGGGGCAAACGTCACGCTGGTATCAGGTCCGGTTTCGTTACCTACACCGCCTTTTGTCCAGCGCATTGATGTGATGACCGCGCTGGAAATGGAAGCCGCCGTGCAATCTGCGGTGCAACAACAGCATATTTTTATCGGCTGCGCCGCAGTCGCTGATTATCGCGCTGAAACTGTCGCCAGTGAAAAAATCAAAAAACAGGCAACGCAGGGTGATGAATTAACAGTAAAAATGGTCAAAAACCCGGACATCATCGCTGGTGTTGCCGCACTGGATGCTAATCGTCCTTTTGTCGTTGGGTTTGCCGCCGAAACAAATAATGTGGAAGAATATGCCCGGCAAAAACGCATCCGCAAAAACCTTGATGTGATCTGTGCGAACGACGTTTCGCTGTCTACTCAAGGATTTAACAGCGACAGCAACGCATTACACCTTTTTTGGCAGGATGGAGATAAAGTCTTACCGCTTGAGCGCAAAGAACTCCTGGGCCAATTATTACTCGACGAGATCGTGACCCGTTATGATGAAAAAAATCGACGTTAAGATTCTGGACCCGCGCGTAGGGCAACAATTTCCGCTCCCGACGTACACCACTTCTGGTTCTGCCGGACTTGACCTGCGTGCCTGTCTTGATGACGCCGTAGAACTGGCGCCTGGCGCAACAACGCTGGTGCCAACCGGGTTAGCTATCCACATTGCCGATCCTTCTCTTGCGGCGGTGATGCTCCCGCGCTCCGGGCTGGGCCATAAGCACGGGATCGTACTGGGCAATCTGGTCGGTTTGATTGATTCCGACTACCAGGGCCAGCTGATGGTTTCAATCTGGAACCGTGGTCAGGACAACTTTACTATTGAACCGGGCGAACGTATCGCGCAGATGGTATTTGTACCGGTCGTCCAGGCTGAATTTAATTTGGTGGAAGAGTTTGAAGCCACCGATCGTGGCGAAGGTGGCTTCGGCCATTCCGGGCGCAAGTAACCCGCAGAAAAGTATCTCACAGCGTAATAACGCAATAACACACCGCAAACACCCGTTTGCGGTCGCTGTGTGGATGCCTGCCTGGCAAGAGCTTATTTTCAGGGGTATTTTGTAACATGGTAGAAAAGCAAACTGCGAAAAGGAATCGTCGCGAAGAAATACTTCAGTCTCTGGCACTGATGCTTGAGTCCAGCGATGGTAGCCAACGCATCACGACAGCTAAACTGGCGGCCTCTGTGGGCGTTTCCGAAGCGGCCTTGTATCGCCATTTTCCCAGCAAGACCCGCATGTTCGATAGCCTGATTGAGTTTATCGAAGATAGTCTGATTACCCGTATCAATCTGATTTTGAAAGATGAAAAGGACACTAACGCGCGATTGCGTCTGATCGTACTGCTGATTTTAGGGTTCGGTGAACGTAATCCTGGCCTGACGCGAATTCTGACCGGACACGCGTTGATGTTCGAGCAAGACCGTCTGCAAGGCCGTATTAACCAGCTTTTTGAGCGAATTGAGGCGCAGTTACGCCAGGTTCTGCGAGAAAAAAGAATGCGTGAAGGTGAAGGCTACACCGTGGATGAAACGCTGCTGGCCAGCCAGTTACTGGCTTTCTGCGAAGGTATGCTGTCCCGGTTTGTACGTAGCGAATTTAAATACCGTCCAACGGATGATTTCGACATCCGCTGGCCGTTGGTTGCCGCTCAATTGCAGTAACACCGTTGTTGGATGGCGACCTCGCCTATTTTGCCTACGAACCCCGCGGTGCGTAGGCTGGATAAGCGCAGCGCCATCCGGCAGTTCTTATACGCCGTACGCTTCGCGATACGCCCGTACTGCGGCCAGATGTTCTGCCATTTCTGGTTTTTCTTCCAGATACGCAATCAGATCTTTCAGGGTAATGATAGAAATCACCTTGCAGCCATAATCGCGTTCCACTTCCTGAATCGCTGAAATCTCGCCGCGACCGCGTTCCTGACGATCGAGAGAAATCAGTACCCCCGCCAGCGTGGCACCGTTAGCCTGAATAATTTCCATCGACTCACGAATAGCCGTACCTGCGGTGATAACATCATCCACCAGCATTACACGCCCCTCAAGTGCGCTACCTACCAGATTACCGCCTTCACCGTGGGTCTTCGCCTCTTTACGGTTAAAGCAGTACGGCAAATCTTTATCGTGGTGTTCCGCCAGCGCAACAGCCGTGGTGGTCGCAATCGGGATACCTTTGTAGGCCGGACCAAACAGCAAATCGAACTCAATACCGGAATCCATCAGCGCTTCGGCATAAAAACGGCCTAACAGAGCCAGGCAGCGCCCGGTATTAAACAGCCCGGCGTTGAAGAAATAGGGGCTTTTACGCCCGGATTTCAGCGTAAACTCGCCAAACTTTAGTACCTGCTTGCTAAGCGCAAACTCAATAAACTGGCGCTGATACGGTTTCATGGATTCGCTCCTCATCTCACTTTATTACAGACAAAAAAAAGGCGACTCATCAGTCGCCTTTAAAATCAATTTTCTAACGCCGCCTTCTGCGTCGTTACAATGGATTCGATTCCCCCTCGGGCTAACGCCAGTAGGGTGAGAAGTTCTTCATGGCTGAACGGCTCGCCTTCTGCCGTGCCCTGCACCTCTATAATGCGTCCGTCTTCAGTCATCACCACGTTCATGTCGGTTTCTGCGGCAGAGTCTTCAACATATTCGAGGTCACAGAGCGCCTCACCGTTCACAATGCCCACGGAAACCGCGGCGACCATCCCTTTCATCGGGTTAGTTTTCAGTTTACCGCTCGCTACCAGCTTGTTCAGCGCATCAGCCAACGCCACACATGCGCCGGTAATTGATGCAGTGCGCGTACCGCCATCTGCCTGAATAACATCGCAGTCCAGCGTAATAGTGAATTCACCGAGCGTCTTCAGATCAACCGCGGCGCGCAGCGCACGAGCGATCAGACGCTGGATTTCCATGGTACGACCGCCCTGCTTACCTTTCGCCGCTTCTCGGGCGTTACGGGTGTGCGTGGCGCGTGGCAGCATTCCATATTCTGCGGTGATCCAGCCCTGGCCCTGACCTTTCAGAAAACGCGGTACGCCTTCATCAATAGAGGCGGTACACAGCACTTTGGTATCACCAAATTCGACCAGCACGGAGCCTTCAGCGTGTTTTGTATAATTACGGGTCAGGGTGACGGGACGCACCTGGTTGGCACTACGACCTGCTGGACGCATGATAAAATCTCCGGCTTGAAACGAATGTGGCTGCGCATTATACGGACTTCCGACTGTTATTCCTATCCTGACAAGACGTGGATGGCTATAATCCTCCCATCTCATCTTTAAAAACAGGAACGTCTATGATCCGCAGCATGACCGCCTACGCCCGGCGTGAAATCAAGGGTGAATGGGGTAGCGCTACCTGGGAAATGCGCTCGGTAAACCAGCGTTATCTGGAAACTTATTTTCGCCTGCCGGAACAGTTCCGTAGTCTTGAACCCGTTGTTCGCGAACGCATACGCACGCGTCTGACGCGCGGTAAAGTCGAGTGTACGCTGCGTTTTGAGCCTGATGCCAGCGCCCAGGGCGAGCTGATTCTAAATGAAAAGCTCGCTAAACAGCTCGTTAGCGCTGCTAACTGGGTCAAAATGCAGAGTGATGAAGGTGAAATTAACCCAGTTGATATCCTGCGCTGGCCAGGCGTAATGGCTGCCCAGGAGCAAGATCTGGACGCCATTGCCGCCGAGATCCTCGCCGCGCTTGACGGTACGCTGGATGACTTCATCGTCGCGCGTGAAACCGAAGGTCAGGCGCTGAAAGCGCTGATCGAGCAGCGTCTGGAAGGCGTCAGCACTGAAGTCGCTAAAGTGCGTGCACATATGCCGGAAATTCTGCAATGGCAGCGTGAGCGTCTGGTAGCCAAACTGGAAGACGCCCAGGTGCAACTGGAGAATAACCGCCTTGAGCAAGAACTGGTGCTGATGGCGCAGCGCATAGATGTAGCAGAAGAGTTAGATCGTCTGGAAGCCCACGTCAAAGAAACCTACAACATTCTGAAGAAAAAAGAGGCTGTTGGCCGCCGTCTGGACTTCATGATGCAGGAATTCAACCGTGAGTCGAACACTCTTGCATCCAAGTCTATCAATGCCGAGGTGACTAATTCCGCAATTGAACTGAAGGTATTGATCGAGCAAATGCGCGAGCAGATTCAGAATATCGAGTAATTTTGCGTACCATGCCTATGCTATCGTAACGTACTAGATAGCCTGCTCAATGCAGGCTATCCGTACCGCCAGTAAGTGCTGATTGATATAAAATTGAATACTTATTTATCTGGCATATATTTGTCGTTATAAATACTCTTCAGAATATCAACCCGAACAGCATTACTGCTGTTCATATTCACGACTGTCAGTACTTCATCGGATCCCCTGAGGCGCCAGCATTCTGCCTCAACATCGCATTTTACCTGTTTTTCATAGCCCGCCATTGAGAGATACTTACTAATCCTCCCCGTATCCCTGGTATCATGGAACGTCACACTCCATACATCAGCCTTAGGACCAGAAATGTTCGTATAATTAAAGTCATACACTTGGGATATTCTCGGCATTTTTTTTAAAACTTGGGGAGTGTAATAATCATATTTGGCTTTATCAAACTCTGTATATTGTGCGTTACCTGCAAGTCTCATTTTAATATTAGGCCAGAAATAAGAGCTGCATATAGCTATTACCATCAGCACTATTATGACTGCCTGTTTCATATGTTTCCCTTTTTTACCAGTTAACGATCGTTCCATCTCTGGAAACTATTTTAACGTTACCAGAACTAAAATCGCTGTAAGGTATCACTGTTCTCATGAATGCTCGCCTTGGTGCATATCCGAGAGTAACTTTCTGACATCATCTCCTCGGGCATGTCCCATATCTATCCAACCCAAAACTTCGGTGTATATTATCCCGCTTCTTAAATTTCCAGCCTCTCTGCCATCCTGAATTTCTTCTCTTACGCTCATACCTGGCATTCCAACGCACTAAATGCTGAAGATTTTGCTGTAAATGCACCCATCCACATAGAAGCGATAGCTGAGGAAGTCATTTTTCAGAATAGAAGCCGCTGAATATCAGACTTTACTCAGAATAACTTCCCCAATGACATCTGGAGTGTAGTGGTTCTAAGAAATATCATTTTTGCAGCGCACCAAAGCACATACCACACCTACTAATCTCTCGCTGCAACATTCAAGGTATGACTGAAATACGAACCGGAGTGTCAATTTGTCCAGTGGTCGAGGGTGATAGTTTGGGTGAAATATGATACGTAGCCCACCCATAAACGACGGGGCTACGTGTTTTTCCCAACACTTCGGTTGTGACCCATCCAGTTCGAATTATATTTTCTCATCATTTATTGTCACTATTCATAAAGTAAAGCGCATGCCATAACGCATTTACAGCAAAATCACATTAGCTGTAGTTATTAAAATCGCTTCACCTTAGAAAATCTCAATCGTGACAATGCGCACAAATCGTTAACCTTAGCCCCAGCAAATCAGGGGGGAATACATGCTGTTACACGTTTTATATTTAATTGGTATTACTGCCGAAGCCATGACCGGTGCGCTTGCGGCTGGGCGTCGCCGTATGGATACATTTGGCGTCATTATCATTGCCACCGCGACGGCCATTGGCGGCGGCTCGGTACGCGACATTCTTCTCGGCCACTATCCGCTCGGCTGGGTAAAGCACCCTGAATACGTCATTATCGTGGCGACCGCTGCGGTACTCACCACCATTATTGCCCCCGTCATGCCCTATCTGCGTAAAATATTCCTCGTCCTGGATGCGCTGGGCCTGGTGGTCTTTTCTATTATTGGTGCCCAGGTGGCACTGGATATGGGTCATGGACCGATTATTGCCGTGGTCGCTGCGGTCACTACCGGGGTCTTTGGTGGTGTATTACGTGACATGTTCTGCAAACGCATCCCGTTAGTATTCCAGAAAGAACTGTATGCCGGCGTTTCATTTGCCGCTGCTGTGCTGTATATCGTGCTGCAACATTATGTCTCCAGCCACGATGTGGTGGTGATCTCTACCCTGCTCTTTGGCTTTACCGCCCGACTGCTGGCGCTACGCCTGAAGTTGGGGCTGCCGGTATTTTACTATCGCCATGAAGGCCATTAAGGCATAAAGCCCGTGATCCGCTGAGCAGCTAACCAGTTGCTCAGCGCTGTGATCTCTTTATCCTCCAGCCACTGAATAACCTGTCGTGCCCGTCGCTCCCCCATGAAAGGAAGTTGCCGCCAGCTTTGTTCACTGCGTTCCCGTAACTGCTGCCACGATCCATCCCGACTGGCATTCAACGTTGCCTGTGTTAACGGTATTCCCATGGCAATCACCCAGCGCGTAAATGGAAGATGGCGTGACAGATTGAACTGATGCCACAGCTTCCCCCCTTTGTTCACGCCAAATGTGGACTGTAGCTGCTCCTGCGTTAATCCAAGCCAGGAAAAGATATGTTCAAAGCGATACGTCTGATGTAGCTCCCGCCATCCCGCCTCGCCCATACCCTCCAGCCCTAACACATCTTTGGCCCCCAGCCAGACGAGCCTGGCAACAAACTGTTCCTGACACTCCGCTGTGGCATAAAAACAAGTTAGTGAATTGAAGCGCCCCTCAGGTGGTGCTGGCTTATTACGCTGGGTGCTGCGCCAGACCACCTCATCTATACGGGGAATCCCCTGTCCGGCCAGACTTATCAGAATCTGATCGCCAGGCGCAATATCCCATTCATTCCAGCGCCGTACTGAGCCAATATTGACGCGCTGCACCCGCTTATCATCCAGCATGACGGGGACCAGCAATGCAACCACCGCAATTTTCCCGCTTTTGCCAACGGAAAACTGAATACCCGTCACCTCAGATACCCTGGCCACGGGAGGATATTTCCACGCTGCCAGCCAGTCTCCCTGTCCGGGTAGCCAGTATTGCGCCCGCGGTTCTTTTCCCGTTCGCACCACCACACCATCCGTCACAAAAGGTAACGCTGAAGTCCACCACCTGGCGCGCGCCTTCTCGACGTCATCCGCACTCTTCACGGCCTGAGTATATCGTTGCGTGAAACTGAACCCGGCAGCAGTGAGTTGCTCAAGTCTTTCCGACATGGCAACTGGACCATCAGGCCAGGCCCAGATAAAAATAGCCAGCGAGCGTAACATTTCCGGGTTGCTCTGGCGCATCATCATTCCAGCAACCTTTGAGCGGGCGTTCATTCCCCCTCTCTGCTGCTGAATATGCCCTTGTTGCTGCAAAAATATCTCCCCCTGCAACGTACTGTTAGAAAGCAGCCCGCTGGTAGTACGTGGAACGGAAGGGATCTGAAGAACCTTTTGCGTCCAGTCTTCGCCTTTCAGACCGTTACCACGGCTAATCGCCCGTATCAGATTTCCATTGCGATAAACCAGCGTGACCGCCACGCCATCCACCTTCGGCTGCACCCAGAGATCGCTACGAGCATGCATCCATTGCTGTAGCGCTTGCTTATCGGCAAGTTTTCGAACTCCCGTGTGGGGAACGGTGTGCGAGACGGTTCCACTTATTGGGGGCGCAGATAGATCTGGTGGGGCTTCATCGCCAAAACAGCGCTGCCACTGGATGAGCTGCGCATTGAGCTGGTCATAAACGGCGTCGTCTACGACACTTTCCCCTTGTTTCCAGTAACTGTCATTCCACTGTGTTATCTGCTGCTGTAGTCGTGAAATTTCCTCTTGTGCCCTGGCAGGCGACCAGACGGGGCATACCGCCCATGAGGGTAGATACCACATTAGCAAAACCAGCCCTATGCATTTCCATAATCCCATGCTATCTCCGCTGAACAGTACGTTTCCCGGCAGATATAACGCGAATTGAAATGGAAACAGAGCGGCAAAAAATCATCCTGCGAGCAACGTTCCTGACATTTGCACGAATTGCTGCAAATCGCGGATAAAACAGGAAACTGGTACGCAAAACGCAATAAACATGCGCAAAAAGTGTGACAAGGGCTACGTCACATAGCGGCTACGTGTATAATAAGCCCGTATGTAGGCTCTCTTTCGACAATCACATACATTAAGATACTCATGGCTCAAGGCACGCTTTATATTGTTTCTGCCCCCAGTGGCGCGGGTAAATCCAGCCTGATTCAGGCTTTATTAAAGACCCAACCGTTGTATGACACCCAGGTTTCTGTTTCGCACACCACGCGCGCACCGCGCCCGGGGGAAGTGCACGGTGAACACTATTTTTTTGTGAACCATGACGAATTCAGAACCATGATTGGCAGAGACGCGTTCCTGGAACACGCTGAGGTTTTCGGTAATTACTACGGCACCTCGCGTGAGACCATTGAGCAAGTATTAGCATCCGGCGTAGACGTCTTTTTAGATATCGACTGGCAAGGTGCGCAGCAAATTCGTCAAAAAATGCCGCATGCGCGCAGTATTTTTATTTTGCCGCCATCTAAGATTGAGCTGGATCGCCGTCTTCGTGGCCGCGGTCAGGATAGCGAAGACGTGATCGCAAAACGTATGGCGCAAGCTGTTGCAGAAATGAGCCATTACGCCGAATATGATTATCTTATTGTGAATGATGATTTCGATACCGCCCTGGGCGATTTGAAAACTATCATTCGCGCCGAACGTCTGCGCATGAGCCGCCAAAAGCAGCGTCATGACGCTTTAATCAGCAAACTGTTGGCAGACTGAACCCACATTCAGTATCATGCCCAGTCATTTCTTCACCTGTGGAGCATTTTAAGTATGGCACGCGTAACTGTTCAGGACGCTGTAGAGAAAATTGGTAACCGTTTTGACCTGGTACTGGTCGCCGCGCGTCGCGCTCGTCAGATGCAGGTAGGCGGAAAGGATCCGCTCGTACCGGAAGAAAACGATAAAACTACCGTTATCGCGCTGCGCGAAATCGAAGAAGGTCTGATCAACAACCAGATCCTCGACGTGCGTGAGCGCCAGGAACAGCAAGAGCAGGAAGCCGCTGAATTACAAGCCGTTACCGCTATTGCTGAAGGTCGTCGTTAATCACAAAGCGGGTCGCCCTTGTATCTGTTTGAAAGCCTGAATCAACTGATTCAAAACTACCTGCCGGAAGACCAGATTAAGCGTCTTCGGCAGGCGTATCTCGTTGCACGTGACGCTCACGAGGGCCAGACACGTTCAAGCGGTGAACCCTATATCACGCACCCGGTAGCGGTAGCCTGCATTCTGGCCGAGATGAAACTCGACTATGAAACGCTGATGGCTGCACTGCTGCATGACGTGATTGAAGATACCCCTGCCACCTACCAGGACATGGAACAGCTTTTTGGTAAAAGCGTTGCTGAACTGGTAGAAGGGGTGTCGAAACTTGATAAGCTTAAGTTTCGCGATAAGAAAGAGGCGCAAGCTGAAAACTTTCGCAAGATGATTATGGCGATGGTGCAGGATATCCGCGTCATTCTCATCAAACTCGCTGACCGTACCCACAACATGCGCACGCTGGGCTCATTACGCCCGGACAAGCGTCGCCGCATCGCCCGTGAAACCCTCGAAATCTATAGTCCGCTGGCACACCGTTTAGGTATTCATCACATTAAAACCGAGCTGGAAGAGCTGGGTTTTGAAGCGCTGTACCCGAACCGCTATCGCGTGATTAAAGAAGTGGTTAAAGCCGCTCGTGGCAACCGCAAAGAGATGATCCAAAAAATCCTCTCGGAAATCGAAGGGCGTTTACAGGAGGCAGGCATTCCGTGTCGCGTAAGTGGCCGCGAGAAGCACCTGTACTCTATTTACTGCAAAATGGTGCTCAAAGAGCAGCGTTTTCACTCCATCATGGATATCTACGCTTTTCGCGTTATCGTTCATGATTCCGATACCTGTTATCGCGTACTCGGCCAGATGCACAGCCTGTACAAACCTCGTCCTGGTCGCGTGAAAGACTATATCGCCATTCCGAAAGCTAACGGATATCAGTCTTTGCACACCTCAATGATCGGCCCTCACGGCGTCCCGGTTGAAGTACAGATTCGTACCGAAGACATGGACCAGATGGCAGAGATGGGTGTAGCAGCGCACTGGGCTTACAAAGAGCACGGCGGCGAAAGCAGCACCACCGCACAAATCCGCGCTCAACGCTGGATGCAGAGCCTGCTGGAACTGCAGCAGAGCGCCGGTAGCTCGTTTGAATTTATTGAAAGCGTCAAATCTGATCTCTTCCCGGATGAGATTTATGTTTTCACACCGGAAGGGCGCATTGTCGAACTGCCTGCCGGTGCAACGCCTGTCGACTTCGCCTACGCCGTGCATACCGATATCGGTCACGCCTGCGTCGGCGCACGCGTCGACAGACAACCTTACCCGCTTTCGCAGCCGCTCTTTAGCGGACAGACCGTTGAGATTATTACCGCTCCGGGCGCCCGTCCGAATGCAGCGTGGCTCAACTTCGTCGTCAGTTCGAAAGCGCGCGCAAAAATTCGCCAACTGCTGAAAAACCTCAAGCGCGATGATTCCGTCAGTCTGGGTCGTCGACTGCTCAACCATGCCTTAGGCGGTAGCCGTAAACTGGCTGAGATCCCGCCAGAGAGCATCCAGCGTGAGCTTGAACGCATGAAGCTCGCCACGCTTGACGATCTGCTCGCGGAAATCGGTCTGGGTAACGCCATGAGCGTGGTGGTAGCGAAAAACCTCCAGCAGGGCGAAGCAACGGCAAACGTGCCAGCGCAATCTGGTCACGGTCATCTGCCGATCAAAGGCGCAGATGGCGTGCTGATCACCTTCGCGAAATGCTGTCGTCCGATTCCTGGCGATCCAATCATTGCCCACGTCAGCCCGGGTAAAGGTCTGGTGATTCACCATGAATCCTGCCGTAACATTCGTGGCTATCAAAAAGAGCCAGAGAAGTTTATGGCGGTGGAATGGGATAAAGAGACAGAGCAGGAGTTCATCACCGAGATTAAGGTGGATATGTTTAACCACCAGGGTGCTCTGGCGAACCTGACGGCGGCAATCAACACGACCACCTCCAACATTCAAAGTCTGAATACGGAAGAGAAAGATGGCCGCGTCTATAGCGCCTTTATTCGCCTGACCGCTCGCGATCGCGTGCACCTGGCGAATATCATGCGCAAAATCCGCGTCATGCCGGACGTGATAAAAGTCACCCGTAACCGTAACTAGAACACGTTTTATGAATACTCAACGTTATGCACGTATTTGCGAGATGCTCGCACGTCGTCAGCCCGATCTGACCGTCTGCATGGAGCAGGTCCACAAACCTCATAACGTTTCTGCAATCATTCGTACTGCAGACGCGGTCGGCGTGCATGAAGTCCACGCCGTCTGGCCTGGTAGCCGTATGCGCACCATGGCCTCTTCTGCCGCAGGCAGCAACAGTTGGGTACAGGTGAAGACTCACCGCACTATTGGCGATGCGGTCACACATTTAAAAAGCCAGGGTATGCAGGTTCTGGCAACACATCTGTCAGATAAAGCCGTGGATTTTCGCGAGATTGATTACACGCGCCCCACCTGCATCCTGATGGGCCAGGAGAAAACCGGCATCACTCAGGAAGCGTTGGATCTGGCGGATCAGGACATCATCATTCCCATGACTGGCATGGTGCAATCGCTGAACGTTTCGGTCGCCTCCGCGCTGATTCTGTACGAAGCACAGCGCCAGCGGCAAAACGCCGGCATGTACCGACGAGAAAACAGCATGCTGGCGCAAGATGAGCAGCAGCGTTTGCTGTTTGAAGGCGGTTATCCGGTGCTGGCGAATGTCGCTAAGCGCAAAGGTCTTCCCTACCCCCACGTAAACACGCAGGGCGAAATTGAAGCCGATGCAACGTGGTGGGCCACTATGCAATCTGCGAGATAAACGCGATGAAAGGCCGTTTACTGGATGCCATCCCACTCAATTCTCTGACCGGCGTTGGCGCAGCGCAAAGCAGTAAACTGGCGAAAATTGGCCTGCACACCGTGCAGGACCTTCTGCTCCACCTCCCTCTGCGTTACGAAGACCGCACGCACCTGTACCCGATTGGCGAACTGCTGCCGGGCGTTTACGCCACCGTAGAAGGCGAAGTGCTGAACTGCAATATCACCTTCGGCGGACGCCGGATGATGACCTGTCAGATCAGTGATGGCTCCGGCATTCTCACCATGCGCTTTTTCAACTTCAGCGCCGCAATGAAAAATAGTCTCGCCACCGGTCGCCGGGTGCTGGCCTATGGCGAAGCCAAACGCGGAAAATACGGCGCAGAGATGATCCACCCGGAGTATCGCGTGCAGGGCGATCTCAGCACGCCGGAATTACAGGAAACGCTCACACCGGTGTATCCAACCACCGAAGGCGTGAAGCAGGCCACGCTGCGCAAACTGACCGATCAAGCGCTGGACCTGCTCGATACCTGCGCCATTGCCGAACTGCTACCGCCAGAGTTGTTGCAAGGCATGATGAGCCTGCCGGAAGCTCTGCGCACATTGCACCGTCCACCGCCGTCACTGCAGTTGAGCGATCTGGAAACCGGTCAGCATCCAGCACAGCGACGTCTGATTCTGGAAGAACTGCTGGCGCATAACCTCAGCATGCTGGCACTACGCGCCGGGGCGCAACGTTTCCACGCCCAGCCGCTGCTCGCAAACAACGCGCTGAAAGATAAGCTGCTGGCGGCTCTACCGTTTAAACCCACCGGCGCCCAGGCCCGCGTTACCGCTGAGATCGAACGCGATATGGCACTGGATGTCCCTATGATGCGTCTGGTGCAGGGCGATGTCGGCTCCGGCAAAACGCTGGTTGCGGCGCTGGCCGCCCTACGTGCCATCGCACATGGTAAGCAAGTTGCGCTGATGGCCCCCACCGAACTGCTGGCTGAACAGCACGCCAATAACTTCCGCAACTGGTTCGCGCCACTGGGTATTGAAGTTGGCTGGCTGGCAGGTAAACAGAAAGGCAAAGCGCGCCTGGCACAGCAGGAAGCTATCGCCAGCGGTGAGGTGCAGATGATTGTCGGCACGCACGCAATTTTCCAGGAACAGGTGCAGTTCAACGGACTGGCACTGGTTATCATCGACGAACAGCACCGTTTTGGCGTACATCAGCGCCTGGCGCTGTGGGAGAAAGGTCAGCAGCAGGGTTTCCATCCACACCAGCTAATCAT
>NZ_SZWS01000053.1:17804-21449 GCF_005281245.1 Citrobacter sp. wls826 | reverse complement strand
CCCCAATCCCGCGCACGCTGGCGATGACCGCCTATGCCGATCTCGACACGTCGGTCATTGACGAACTCCCTCCGGGGCGTACGCCGGTCACCACGGTGGCGATTCCGGATACCCGCCGCAGCGATATTATTGACCGCGTGCGCAACGCTTGTACCCATGAAGGGCGCCAGGCGTACTGGGTCTGTACGCTGATTGAGGAGTCTGATTTGTTAGAAGCTCAGGCCGCTGAAGCCACGTGGGAAGAGCTTAAACTGGTGCTGCCAGAACTGAATATTGGCCTGGTACACGGCCGTATGAAGCCCGCAGAGAAGCAGTCGGTAATGGCGGCGTTTAAGCAGGGCGAACTGCAGCTGCTGGTTGCCACCACGGTGATTGAAGTGGGCGTAGACGTACCTAACGCCAGCCTGATGATTATTGAAAACCCGGAGCGCTTGGGCCTGGCGCAGTTGCACCAGCTACGTGGTCGCGTAGGTCGTGGCGCGGTGGCCTCCCACTGCGTCCTGCTCTACAAATCGCCGCTGTCAAAAACCGCGCAAAAACGTCTGCAGGTTCTGCGCGACAGCAACGACGGATTCGTGATCGCGCAAAAAGATTTAGAGATCCGCGGGCCCGGCGAGCTGTTGGGTACGCGCCAGACCGGAACGGCAGAATTCAAAGTTGCAGATTTGCTGCGCGATCAGGCGATTATCCCGGAAGTTCAGCGCATTGCCCGTCATATTCACGAACGTTACCCGCAACAGGCTGTGGCGCTGATTGAACGCTGGATGCCGGAAACCGAGCGCTACTCCAACGCATAGTAGATTCATAGCGTCGGCGGATGTGACTCCGCCGCACAGACATTATTGCGCAAAAATCGGCAGCAGCAGATACAGCTTAATCACCAGCGCATTGACGATATCGATAAAGAACGCCCCCACCATCGGCACCACCAGAAACGCCATATGGGATGGTCCAAAACGTTCTGTAATTGCCTGCATGTTGGCAATCGCCGTGGGTGTCGCACCGAGGCCAAAACCGCAGTGTCCGGCTGCCAGCACGGCGGCATCGTAGTTCTTACCCATCATGCGCCAGGTGACGAATATCGCGTACAGCGCCATGAAAATGGTCTGCACAACCAGGATTGCCAGCATCGGCAGGGCCAGAGAAGCCAACTCCCACAGCTTCAGACTCATTAGCGCCATCGCCAGGAACAGCGACAGGCTAACGTTACCCAACACCGAAACCGCGCGCTCGAACACCCGATAAAAACCCATTAACGCCAGGCCGTTACTGAGGATCACCCCAACAAACAGCACGCAGACGAAAGTCGGCAGTTCCAGCACCGTTCCGACCAGCATTTGTGCAACGATTTTACCCACCGTCAGACAGATAGCGATCAGCGCAATGGTTTCAATCAGCACCAGCGAAGTGATTATGCGTCCGACATCCGGCTTTTCAAATGCGGTAGGCACAGCCTGATCGTCCGGCATGCCGTCTGGCGTGGTAGAGTGTTTGACCAGATAGCGGGCCACCGGGCCGCCAATCAATCCGCCCAGCACCAGGCCAAACGTTGCGCAAGCCATCGCCACTTCCGTCGCATTAGCGAAACCATAGCGCTCAATAAACAGCTTGCTCCATGCGGCCCCGGTTCCATGCCCACCAGAGAGGGTTATCGAACCGGCGATCAGACCCATCAGCGGATCCAGACCCAGCAGGGTCGCCATACCAATACCAATGGCGTTTTGCATCAGCAGCAGGCCAACAACCACAATCAGAAAGATACCCACCACACAGCCACCCGCGCGCAGGCTGGCGATATTGGCGTTCAGGCCGATAGTGGCGAAGAATGCCAGCATCAGCGGATCGCGCAGGGTCATATCGAAGTTCACTTCCCAACCCATGCTTTTTTTCAGTACCAGCAGCGCAATCGCCACCAGCAATCCGCCAGCTACAGGTTCGGGAATGGTGTATTTTTTCAGGAAGGAAACAGACTGGACGAGCTTACGTCCCAGCAGCAACACAAGGGTTGCCGCAACCAGCGTTGATAACGTATCGAGATAAAACATTTACAACTCCATTAGTGCGTTTAGCACAATCACGCACGATGCATTCCAGACCGATTTTTAGCTCTTATTGAGTTTTCGGTGTGGATTTTAAGCAGAAAATCATGAAAAGTTATATAAAAATGTTTGTTTATCCGTTTTAAATATTAAGAACACCTGGTAGCAAACGTTTGCATTTCCGCCATGGTCAGATAAAATCACCGCTTTTCCACCATGGGATTGCCTCTGATGTCCGTTAACGCCGTAGAGTCAACAAATGCGCAACCGGTTGCGCAGACTCACAACAGTGAACTGATTTACCGTCTTGAAGATCGCCCCCCACTAGCCCAGACCCTGTTTGCCGCCTGTCAGCACCTGCTGGCCATGTTCGTCGCGGTAATCACCCCAGCGCTGTTAATTTGCCAGGCGCTCGGTTTACCGGCTCAGGATACTCAACACATTATCAGTATGTCGCTGTTCGCTTCCGGCGTGGCTTCTATCATTCAGATCAAAGCCTGGGGGCCGGTCGGCTCAGGGCTATTATCCATTCAGGGCACCAGCTTTAACTTTGTTGCGCCACTGATTATGGGCGGTACAGCGCTAAAAACCGGTGGTGCAGATGTCCCAACCATGATGGCGGCGCTGTTCGGTACACTGATGCTGGCAAGCTGCACTGAGATGGTTATCTCACGCGTACTGCATCTGGCGCGTCGTATCATTACCCCGCTGGTCTCAGGCGTGGTGGTGATGATTATCGGCCTGTCACTGATTCAGGTAGGTCTGACGTCGATTGGCGGCGGCTATGCGGCAATGAGCGACAACACCTTTGGCGCACCAAAGAATTTACTGCTGGCTGGCGTCGTGCTGGCGCTGATTATCCTGCTTAACCGCCAGCGCAACCCGTACCTGCGCGTTGCGTCACTGGTGATTGCGATGGCGGCAGGTTACCTGTTGGCGTGGTTTATGGATATGCTGCCGCAAAATACCGCGCCGGTAAGTCAGGACCTGCTGATGGTGCCAACGCCGTTGTATTATGGCCTGGGTATCGACTGGAGCTTACTGCTGCCGCTGATGCTGGTGTTTATGATTACCTCGCTGGAAACCATCGGTGATATTACGGCCACCTCCGATGTCTCCGAGCAGCCCGTTTCTGGTCCGCTGTATATGAAACGCCTGAAAGGCGGCGTACTGGCGAACGGTCTGAACTCGTTTGTTTCAGCCGTATTCAACACCTTCCCGAACTCCTGTTTTGGACAAAACAACGGGGTTATTCAGTTAACGGGCGTTGCCAGCCGCTACGTTGGTTTTGTGGTTGCGCTGATGCTGATCGCGTTGGGCCTGTTCCCGGCGGTCAGCGGTTTTGTACAGCATATTCCTGAGCCGGTACTCGGCGGTGCTACGCTGGTGATGTTCGGTACTATCGCGGCATCCGGCGTGCGTATCGTATCCCGCGAACCGCTGAACCGCCGCGCAATTCTGATTATCGCGCTGTCGCTGGCCGTCGGCCTCGGCGTTTCCCAGCAGCCGCTGATCCTGCAGTTCGCTCCGGACTGGGTGAAAAACCTGCTCTCTTCCGGCATTGCCGCAGGCGGTATTACCGCTATCGTTCTGAATCTGGTGTTCC
>NZ_SZWS01000053.1:16464-17752 GCF_005281245.1 Citrobacter sp. wls826 | reverse complement strand
AGCAATAAGCAAAATGCGGCGTTGATTCTGAATCAACGCCGCTGTAACGCTCTTTCACCATTCCCGCCTTGAGCATTGCGCCTAAATCGTGCATAACTTGACTATGTGCACTTCGCGGGATGGAAGACCATGAAATTTATTGGAAAGCTGCTTCTTTACGTGCTGATCGCCCTTGCAGTGGCGATCCTCGGTTTGTATTTTCTACTGCAAACTCGCTGGGGCGCAGAGCACGTCAGCGCCTGGGTTTCGCAAAACAGCAGCTACCATCTGGCATTTGATGCCATCGATCACCGGTTTTCTTCTCCTTCCCATATTCTGCTGGAAAACGTCACCTTTGGCCGGGATGGTCAGCCCGCAACGCTGGTCGCGAAAACGGTCGATATTGGACTGAGCAGCCGCCAAATCACCGACCCGCTGCACGTAGACACCATCCTTTTGCAAAACGGCACGCTGAATCTTTCCCAGCAAACTGCGCCGCTGCCGTTCCAGGCCGATCGCCTGCAATTGCAAGATATGGCGCTTAACAGTCCCGGTAGCGAGTGGACCCTGAGCGCGCAGCGCGTTAACGGCGGAGTCATTCCCTGGAGTCCTGAGGCGGGTAAAATTCTCGGGAGTAAAGCGCAAATTCAGCTCAGCGCCAGTTCGTTGACGCTGAACGACGTCCCCACGACCAACGTATTGATTGAAGGCAGTATTGACCGCGACCGTGTGACGCTGAGCAATATTGGCGCAGATGTGGCGCGTGGGGCATTAACCGGCGTGGCGCAACGCAATGCCGACGGTAGTTGGGTAGTAGAGAATCTGCGCCTGAACGATATTCGGCTGCAAAGCGACAAATCGCTGGCCGAGTTTTTTGCTCCGTTAAGCACTATTCCTTCCCTGCAAATTGGTCGTCTGGAAGTAACAGATGCCCGTCTGCAAGGCCCTGACTGGGCGGTGACGGATCTCGATCTGAGCTTGCGCAACATGACCTTCAGCAAGGACGACTGGCAAACTCAGGAAGGAAAACTGTCGATGAACGCCAGCGAGTTTATCTACGGCTCTCTGCACTTTTTCGATCCGATTATGAACGCCGAGTTCTCGCCGCAGGGCATAGCGCTGCGTCAGTTCACCACCCGCTGGGAAGGGGGAATGGTCAGAACATCCGGAAACTGGCAGCGCAACAACAAAGCGCTGGTCCTCGATGATGCCGCCATTGCCGGTCTGGAGTACACGCTGCCGGAAAACTGGAAACAGCTGTGGATGAAACCTCTACCAGCCTGGCTAGCCAGCCTGACGCTGAAGAAAT
>NZ_SZWS01000053.1:13870-16418 GCF_005281245.1 Citrobacter sp. wls826 | reverse complement strand
CCCCAGCCGTAATCTGGTGATTGATATCGACCCGAGCTTCCCATGGCAGCTCACCGCGCTGGACGGCTACGGTGCTAACCTCGGGCTGGTGCAGAACAATCAGTGGGGGATCTGGAGCGGGAGCGCTAACCTCAACGCCGCTGCCGGCACCTTTAACCGCACCGACGTGCGTCGTCCTTCGCTGGCGCTGACGGCGAACAGCAGCACCATCAATATCAGCGAACTAAGCGCCTATACGGAAAAAGGGTTGCTGGAGGCCACTGCCAGTATTTCACAGTTGCCTCAGCGTCAAACTCAGGTCAGCCTGAACGGGCGCGGCGTGCCAATGACGATTCTGCAGCAGTGGGGATGGCCCGCACTGCCGCTTTCCGGCGACGGTAACATCCAGCTTACCGCCAGCGGCAATATTCAAGCCGATGCGCCACTCAAGCCAACGGTCAGCGGCCAGTTGCATGCGGTGAACGTGGAGAAACAGCAGGTAACGCAAACCATGCAGGCGGGCGTGGTATCCGGTAGTGAAGTTACCGCCCCACCCGCTGCGCAGTAAAATCTGACGGCCCGGCGGCGATTTGCCGACCGGGTCGCCGTTTATCGCTGTAAGCGCGCATATTCACTGCACAACAGCCACTTCACCGGCTCATCCTCTTCTATCGCCGGGAAGCGACCGCCTGGCTCAAGGAAGTGATTGTCATGCAGGTCGTCATTGACCATCGAGATCTCCCAGCCCAGCACGAACGCTTTCTCCGCCCAAAAGCGATGATACAACCGCGGCGGCAGGCATACCCCCTGCCCCGGTTTCAATACCAGCGTCTCGCCAGCGTCAACGGAACGCCGCTGACCATCGACGCTAACCTCAACAATGCGCCGGGCATCATACCCGTCATCAGGCGTAGCCCACGCCAACTGCATACATAAATCACCGCCGCCGCGGTTAACGATATCTTCCATTTTATGGCGATGAAAATGCCATGGCGTCTGCTGATCCTGCTGAATCTGCAGCATCTTTTCGGCGTACGGTTTGGGGTAGCTGGCTGACCCTAACTGACCATTGCGCAACGTCAGTAACGTCAGCCCCGTTTGCGCAAAATCTCCGCGCCCAAAGTCGGTTATATCCCAGCCCAGTTGGAGATCGAGCACTTCACGCCACAGAGTATGATCCTGTTGCCGCCAGGCATCAGCCGTAAAATACGCAAAGTCAGGCAGGCAAACCCGAAAAGTCTCGGCGATGGCATGCGCTTTATCGACGGCATAATTAATGTGTGAACGCTTCATTCCACTTTTCCTTGTTGCGAAAAAGGCGGGTCACCCCGCCTGTATGCGGTTAGTAAAGTGACGCTTTGCCGGTTGAGCCGAACAGTTTCATTTTGTGACGGATCACATCCCGCGCGGCGCTAATGGCTTCCGGGTAAATAACGTTCGGGTCCCACCAGGTTTCTTTCGCCAGGATTTCGCGGACTTTCTGGAAGTAAGCGTATTTCATATCGCTGGAAATGTTGATTTTGCCAACGCCCAGCGTAACGGATTCGGCAATTTCCGCATCCGGGTTCGCGGAACCTCCGTGCAGCACCAGCGGAATGTCTACTCGCCCGGCAATCTCGCGCAGGATGTGCATTTGCAGCTCTGGCTGCATCCCTTTCGGGTAGATGCCGTGTGCGGTTCCAATCGCCACCGCCAGCGTGTCCGCGCCGGTACGGGCGATAAAATCCTGTGCCTGATCAGGATCGGTATAAGTGACCTTCGATACGCCACCTTCCACTGACGTCCCGGTTTGACCAATCGTACCCAGTTCCCCCTCCACCGAAACGCCTACCGCATGCGCCAGCTTGACCACTTCGCGGGTCAGCGCCACGTTCTCTTCATACGGCAACAGCGAGCCATCAATCATCACCGAGGTAAACCCACACTGAATCGCCCGCAGGACATGCTCGACCGAAGCGCCGTGGTCCAGATGCAGAGTAAAGGGAACCGGGCTGCGCAGAGTGATATCACGGACGTAGCTAAAAAACGCATCGCCTACAAAATCATGTTCGCTGGGGTGAATGGAGATAATCGCCGGGGTATTGGTTGCTTCCGCTTCTTCCACTACTGCACGTACAAAGCAGCTGTCCGCCACGTTGAATGCGCCGATGGCGAAACCGTGCTGACGGGTAGGTTGCAGTAATTCTTTCATCGAAACTAACATGTTAATTCTCCAGTTTCAGGGTGTAGAAAGCCCTGCCAGTGCGTCGTCGCAGAGGCATAGAAGGCGTTACAGAAAATGAATCAGGCTTTGTCGATAGCGCCGCTGGCCTGCAGGTACGGAATAATGGCTTCCTCGCAGGCCTGCTCCATCAGGGCCAGGGCATCAACGAGTTCACCGGATGTGTCGCGACACAGGGTATGCAGTAGTGCAGCCTTTCCGGCTTCGAAAACCGCCGCGCCAACGTTTATCTTGGCGACGCCAAACGTCGGGCAGCGCTGTAGCTGGTCAAACGGCGTCCCGCTGCCGCCATGCAGCGCCAGCGGCACCGTTGATAAACGGGCAATTTCCTCCAGTCGCTGGAAATCA
>NZ_SZWS01000053.1:7767-13818 GCF_005281245.1 Citrobacter sp. wls826 | reverse complement strand
GGGTATGACACCGGGCGCGTACATGCCATGTGCCGTGCCGACCGAGACCGCCAGTAAATCGATACCGGTCTGTTGGATAAAGGGCTCCACATCGGCGGCCTGGGTCATCAAATCAGCGTTAGCTGCGTGATCATAGCGCGGGGCGTCGGCCAGATGCCCCAGCTCGCCTTCCACGCACAGAGAAACGCTGGCCGCGAGCTCGACCACCGCCCGGGTCTGGCGAATGTTCTCCTCCAGCGCAAAGGCGGAGGCGTCGATCATTAACCCGCTGAATCCGGCGCGAAAAGCCTGCCGAATGCGCACTGGGTCCTTTCCATGATCCAGCGCCAGCGCGACCGGTACCGACGCTTCCTCTGCCAGCGTTTTGACGACCGCCACCGCTATCGGTGCAGGAAAATGGCCCAGATGCCCCTGATACAGATTCAGAATGATGGGCGCACGGTGTTTCTCAGCCGCCCGCACCGCCGCACGGGCGCTTTCCAGGTTCATACAGTTGATGGCCAGCAGCGCGTACTGCTCGCGCCAGGCTTTCGTCACCATGCTTTTCATATCGGCAAACATACAGCCTCCGGTTATTCCAGGGTGAAGGTGATCTCTTCGTCTTTCAGCTTTTGATCGCTAAGTTCATCAAACTCTTCGTCACGTTCGGTCACCGGCTTCTTCCACAACGACAGCATGACGCCGCAAATCACCGTGCCGATCCCCAGCGCCAGGCAAAACAGTAGCGGATGCGTAAAGAGCGGGACCACGAACATACCGCCGTGCGGTACCGGGCTTTCGACGCCCCACACCATAATCAGACCGCCCGCTATCGCCGAGGCCACCACGCAGGACCCCACCACGCGCAGCAGGTCGCGCGCCGCAATGGGAATGACCCCTTCGGTAATCATGCAGATCCCCATCGGGAATGCCGCTTTCAGCGCCTCGCGCTCCGCACGGGTGTACTTGTGACGCGTCAGCAAAAAGGAGAGCGTAATGCCGAACGGAGGGATTATCGAACCGACAAACTTCACCGCTTCCGGACCGTACACGCCGCTGACCAACATGCCGTCAGCAAATAGCGACATGGTTTTATTCACCGGTCCGCCAAAGTCGAATGTCGCCATTGCGCCAAGGATGGCCCCCATTAAAAAGCGTGACCCGCCCTGCATGGACTCCAGCAGATGAATCAACGCGTCCTGCAGCCAGGCTATCGGTTTGCCAATGAGCGTCATCATCAACAGGCCGCCAATGACGGTACTCAGTACCGGCAGCACCATGATGGGCATCAACCCCTGCATCGACTGCGGCAAACGGATATAGCGCTTGAGCAGCAGGACGGTATAACCGACCAGAAAACCGCCCAGCATCCCGCCGATAAAACCGGTATGAATTTCACCGCAGACAAAGCCGACAATCAGACCCGGTGCGAATCCGGGGCGGTCAGCAATAGAGTACGCAATCGCCGCGCTAATCAGCGGTACGATTAACCCCATCCCCCAGCCGCCAATCTGGTTGAGCATCCAGGGTATGGTTCCTGTTTTTTCACCCACGTTAGTACCGCCAAGTATTTGCCCGAGAGCAATACAGATCCCGGCGGCAACAATTAACGGGATCATCCACGAAATCCCCGTTAATAAATGTCTTTTTATTTCCTGAGATAGCGGAATTTTATTTTCACTCATGTGAAATCCCTCCAGAATGGGGATCGCTACTGGTTATTATTAACTAATGATTTTTCGACCTTTTCAAGAAACTGAATGGGCGATTTTATGACGATTTCAGTTTTTACTCGCACAATACGTTTATTTAAAAATCGTTCCTCCCCTTTTATTTTCACATCCACAGCAAGAATCACGACATCAGCAGCAGAAATGTCCTCTGTCAGCAGTTCGTTTTCCGTGCCGATAGTCCCCTGGGTTTCGACTCTTATATTATGACCAAGCGCTTTAGCACCTTTAATTAACTTCTCACGGGCAATATAGGTGTGCGCAATACCCGCCGTACAGGCGGCAACACAAACAATATTCATAACATGCTCCACGTATTATTTAGCAGACATTGGATTCAGCATATTGGCTAAAAAGCTCAATAATTTTCTGTGGACTGCTTTCGACTAACAGTTGTTCAATAATGTCGTCATCCGCCAACGCGCCAGCAACCTGCGAAAGCAGACGAATATGGGTAGTGTTTTGATCTTCAAGGCGTACGGCAAACAGAATGATGCAGCGCACGTTGCTGCCGTCCAGGGTTTCCCAGGGAATATCCTGGCGGGTACGCCCAATCGCCAGCGTAGTATTGACCACCGCCGAGGATTTCCCGTGCGGAATCGCAATATGATTTTCGAAGCCGGTCGAGCCTTCTGATTCACGCTGCCAGACATCCTGAATAAACGTTTCCCGGCAGCTAATTGCCCCATCTTTTTGCAGAATATCCGTCAGTTCCTCAATAACCTCCGTTTTGTTTGTGGCCTTCATATCCAAAATAACGCGATTTGTATTGAGTATTTTCGTGATGTCCATAAATCATACCTCATGGAGTTCAGACATTAATTTTCAACGACCAGCGACGTCGCCCGATGTAATTTTTCCGTAATAACCGTTTCTGTTACCCGCTTAATATCCGCATCATTGAAGAAGGCGGTGACATACACGACCGGCATGGCAACGGCAGGTAAATTGATCGTCGATACCACCAGTTCAATATCGTCCGTCAGGACGGAGGGCAAGCTGCCTGCCGACACCACGCCGACGATGGTCCAGTCCGGAAAGGCGCGCAGAATGCGGCTTTTGAGTAAGTGAGAGGTGCCGATGCCGGTTGAGCAGACCAGCAGCACACGTTTACGCGCTATCTGACGCTCCATCGCGGCCTGAAAATGCACGGTTAAATATCCCACCTCATCATCCGACACGGCCCGTTCGCCCCAGCCGCTAAACACCCGATTCACCGCGCACTGTGTCAAACGCCAGACGTCCTGCAACTCGCCTTTAATGTCCTCCAGCAGCGGATTACGAATGCGGATCTGGTAGTTCAGGCGGTTAATCAGCGGCTTAATATGGATCAGCAATCCGTCATACAGCGCAGTGTCCTGGCTAAGATCGCAGTCAACCATTTCGGCGAAGGTGGCAATCAGCCGATGGGTAATCAAGCGTGCTTCGTCGCTGGAGTGCATATGGCCAATTACGCTCACATCGTTATGCTCTTCAATCACCATACCGGAGGAGATAATATATTGATAAATAAACCAGACTTCGTCTTCCGGCAGCGGGTGGGCAATGCGTTTTTCGATATGCTGAATCATGCGACTGGCAATGGAAAAAATGTTCTCATCACATGACGTGATGCTTTCTTCTTTTCTCGGCAGCGCATTGCCCCGCGTAATGCGGTACATCATGATCAGAATATGAGTAAAGATATTGACGTAATAAGGCTCGCCCAGCGACCAGCACAGATCGTTCTCCATTTCCTGCAACAGCGTCTGGACAAATAAAACGTCTTCTTCGCCAAAGTAATGCACTAACGCTTTATAACTGCCCGGATCAAGTCGTGAATAAATCACGCTTCCAGGTTCATTATGGTTAATCACACCGTTAATCAGCGACGCCATCGCCTGGCGCACCCCGCTCTCGCTGCCTTCAATGTGTGTGCCGCTCTGGCTGCGAATCAGCGACAGGCCCAGCGGGGTAATCCACGATTCAATCACTTTCAGATCGTTAACAATCGATGCACTACTAATAAAATAACGTTCGGATAATTTATTGATCGATGTTTCATGCGGCGTTTCACTTAATAATTGCGAGGCTATCTTAACCCGCCGTGAATTATTCATCATGCCGTCAGCATCATCACCCTCCGACCCTAATAACTGATCCAAATATAAAAGGTCAGTAATGTTATCGGCACTTAATATCACGCCCGCACCGGCACGTTTATCGATAGATATTTTCCATTCCGATAACCATTGTTCCAGTAACCGCAGATCGCGCTGGACGGTCTTCTCTGAAACAGATAAATATTCGGCAATTTTTAGCAGCGTAACATATTCCTTCCGGGACAGAAGAAACTTTAATAATCTGTTTTGTCGCGAGGTAATCATTTGCATTATTTACCCTTATTACATACCAGATTAAATATCTATACCCGTCATACTTCAAGCTGCATGTGCGTTGGCTTTCCTCGCTCACCCCTGTCACGTACTTATGTACGCTCAGGGGATTCGCTGCGTCGCCGCCTTCCTGCAACTCGAATTATTTAGGTTATAAAGAAGCGTTTATGCTCCACGTGTAATCCGTGATGATAAATATAAGAGGACTACGATGCGCCAACAATACTAAATCGTGTCCTGTATTCCGGACAGAAATAAGACAAAAAGAGGAAATAGTGAGATATTTACGGCGCAGATCACATTTTTCGCGGGAATTAGAGTGATAGCGCTCGCAAATATGGTGAGGTAAAAATTTAAGTCGGGATGTTTTTGATTTTCAGTTCTGGAACGCTGCTCGCGGCGTGGGCCGGATAAGACGCATCCGGCACCACGTTCAGATTCGCTTACAGGGCTATCGTCAGCACATCTTCATCCGGCGTGACAACCGTTCCCCACTCGCTGCCCGCAGATGAACCGCCCTTCACACCGCTAACCTGTGGAATATTACGCAGGCACAGCGTCCAGTTACGCGCATCTCCACTACCTTGCACGATGATGGTATTACCCGTGCGCACCGCCTTCAGCGTGAAGATAACCGAGCCGTCAGCAGCCGGAACTTCACAGAGTGCTTCCCGCCCCTCCTGCAGATGGAACAGCTGGAACGCGGTTCCTTCATGCCAGGCGTAGTCCGGCTTCTGGTTATTGCTGCCCAGCGCCAGCAGGGTATTGTCACGCACATAAACCGGCAGACTCAGGAAGTCATGCTGCTGCTTATGCCAGCGGCTGCCGGCCACCTCATCATTACGCCACAGATGCGTCCAGCGTCCTTCCGGCAGGTAGAACTGCACATCGCCCGCCTCGCTAAACACCGGCGCGACCATCACGCTATCGCCCAGCATGTACTGGCGGTCGAGATAATCACACGCCGGATCGTCCGGGAACTCCAGCATCATCGCGCGCATCATCGGGGTGCCCTGCGCATTAGCGCGCGCTGCTTCACGATACAGGTACGGCATCATGCGGCATTTCTGTTCGGTGAAGTAGCGCACCACATCGCAGGATTCGTCATCGTACGCCCATGGCACACGGTAGGATTTACTGCCATGCAGGCGGCTGTGGCTGGAGAGCAGCCCAAACGCACACCAGCGCTTGTAGACGTGCGCCGGAGCGGTATTCTCAAAGCCGCCGATATCGTGGCTCCAGAAGCCAAAGCCGGACAGGCCAATAGACAAGCCACCGCGCAGGCTTTCCGCCATCGATTCATAGTTGGCGTAGCAGTCGCCGCCCCAGTGCACCGGAAACTGCTGTGCGCCCACGGAGGCCGAACGAGCAAACAGCACCGCCTCTTCTTCACCGACGGTTTCTTTCAGCACGTTCCACACCAGTTCGTTGTAGATGTACGCATAATGGTTGTGCATCTTCTGCGGATCGGCACCGTCAAACCACTGCACATCCGTGGGGATGCGTTCGCCAAAGTCAGTTTTGAAGCAGTCTACGCCGATATCCACCAGACCTTTCAGCTTGTTGGCATACCACTCGCAGGCTTGTGGATTAGTGAAGTCATAAATCGCCAGGCCCGGCTGCCATTTATCCCATTGCCACAGGGAACCGTCCGGCCGCTTGAGCAGATACCCTTTCGCTTTCAGTTCATTGAACAGCGGGGACTTCTGACCGATGTAGGGGTTTATCCATACGCACACCTTCAGCCCTTTCTCTTTCAGGCGGCGGATCATACCTTCCGGATCCGGGAAGGTCACCGGGTCCCACTCAAAGTCGCACCACTGGAAGGCCTTCATCCAGAAACAGTCGAAGTGAAAGACGTGCAGCGGCAGATTGCGCTCGGCCATGCCGTCGATAAAGCTGTTCACCGTCGCTTCGTCGTAATTGGTGGTGAACGATGTGGTTAGCCACAGACCGAACGACCAGGC
>NZ_SZWS01000053.1:2584-7727 GCF_005281245.1 Citrobacter sp. wls826 | reverse complement strand
CGGCAACGCCGGACGGCCGGTAAAGCGGGTATAGCGATCCAGCACCGCCTTCGGCGTTGGGCCGTCGATGACGAAATATTCCAGATACTCGCTTTCAACGCTGAACTGCACTTTCGACACTTTCTCAGAGCCGATTTCAAACGACACGCACTGCGGATGGTTCACCAGCACGCCGTAGCCGCGGTTGGTGAGATAAAACGGGATGTTCTTGTAAGACTGCTCGGTACTGGTGCCCCCATCGCGGTTCCAGGTTTCCACCGTCTGGCCGTTACGTACCAACGCGGTAAAACGCTCGCCCAGCCCGTACACCGTTTCCCCCACGCCCAAATCCAGACGCTCAAACATATAATTACGCCCGCTGTGGGTATCCTGCACGTAACCGCTATTCTTTAGCTGACTGCCGGTAATACGTTCACCATTACGCAGGAAATCCAGCGACCAGAACTCGCCTTTGGTCACCCGAACGCTCAGATTGCCGCTCTTCAGTTCGGCAAATTCAGCGGTGTTTCGCATCTCAACATTGACGTCCTGCAACACATTCAACGGGTAATGTGGGCCGGTATCCAGCGCGCCCTGGAAGTGCTCCATACGTACCCCCACCACCCCTTCCTGCGGCGAGAAAAAGCGTAAGGTGAAGAGTGGGGTATCCAGTTGCCAGGTACGTTCACGCACATCGCGCGGCGCAACGTAGACAATCATCTCGTTACCCTGCTGTTCAACGTCGAACACCTGAATTGGGTGTATTAAATTTAGTCCAGGTTGGGTCAGCCAGTTTCCATCGCTAATTTTCATCGTCAGTTCCTTAGTTCTGTAATTCTTTCGTCGTGAAATCCTGCTGGTTGCGGCGCGCGCCCTGAGCCAACTGACTCATAATTTCCGTCAGATACGGCGTTTTCAGGGTATAGAAGCGTTTGGCAATCACGGCACTCAGCAGGTAACAAATCGCCGGGACAATGGTGAACAGGGCGATGATGATGTTAATGGTGGCGCTGTTCTGGGTTTTCGCGGCGGCGTCGTAGCCCCCGCCCGCCAGCATCCAGCCGATCAGCGCCCCGCCGAGCGCCAGACCCAGCTTGAGCACGAACAACGTGCCCGCAAAGCTGATCCCCGTCAGGCGTTTACCGTTGCACCATTCACCGTAATCAACGGTGTCGGACATCATTACCCACTGGATTGGCGTAACGAGCTGGTGCAGTACACCAATGACAAAAATAAAGATAAACATGGTGATGCTGGCGTGCATCGGCACAAAGAACATCGCCAGGCTCGCTACCGCCAGCGCAGCGTTGGTCCACCAGAAGACGCTGACTTTGCATTTCCAGTCGGTCAGCGGTTTTGCCAGCGCAGAGCCGATCAGGTTGCCGACGCAATAGGCGGTGAGAAAGGCGACAAACACCTCCGGCTTACCCAAAATCCAGGTGACGTAATACATCATCGCCCCGCCACGAACGCAGACGGCCAGAATATTGAGGATGGTCAGCAGGCCGACGATGCGCCATTGGTCGTTTTGCCAGATGTCGCGCAGGTCTTCACGCATAGAGGTGGTGCTCGGCGGCGCTTCCACGCGTTCTTTGGTAGTGAAGAAGCAGAACGCCAGCATCAGGAACGCCACCACGGAGAGCACCGCAATCCCGCCTTGAAAGCCGAACGCTTTATCCTCGCCACCAATCAGATTCACCAGCGGCATCATCAGCACGGTGGAGAGCATGCCGCCCGCCGTCGCCAGCACAAAGCGCCATGATTGCAGGGAGATACGCTGCGTTGGGTCATTAGTGATCACGCCGCCCAGCGCGCAGTAGGGAATATTGACCACGGTATAAAGCAGGGTCAGCAGCGTGTAGGTGATTGCGGCATAAATCATTTTGCCGTTCAGGCTGAGATCCGGCGTGCTGTAGGCCAGCACGCAAACCAGACCAAACGGCAGTGCGCCAAACAACACCCATGGGCGGAATTTCCCCCAGCGCGAACGGGTACGGTCAGCCAGCAACCCCATACAAGGGTCTGAGATGGCATCCAGCGCGCGGGCCAGTAAGAACATGGTGCCGACAAATCCGGCTGGGATACCAAAAATATCGGTATAGAAGAACATCATATATAACATGACGTTATCGAAGATAATGTGGCTAGCCGCATCGCCCATTCCGTAGCCAATCTTCTCTTTAACAGACAGAATTTCACTTTTCATTACGCATCCTTGTTAGCACTTTCACACGCCCTGATACCGGTTACAGTTCTTGTAAACCATCCCTGTGAGCGCGGGTATTCCGATATCTCGTTATCAAATTACGATTCTTGTTTTCTGTGATCAGCGTAGCGTCTAAAAATGTGTCTAAGTGTAAGTAATGGATTTTGCGGGGATTTATTTGAAACTGGTCATGGTATAGAGAAACGGAAGTTAAAAAAGTGAGTGAGGGGGTGTGGAAACGTTTGGAAGTAGCTATAATGCGCCCCGCCTCCATGTAGCAATCGAGGCGCGGAAGATCGTCATCTCCGGTGAGGTGGCTGGACTTCAAATCCAGTTGGGGACGCCAGCGTTCCCGGGCAGGTTCGACTCCTGTGATCTTCCGCCAAAATGCCTCAAGTAAGTTCTTCTTAAATCACATCTCTTTTTAGCTTTCTTTATCCAGGATCGATCTCTGGCATACTACGTTGATTGTAGCGTTATAAGTCTGGTTAAAACGGAGGCGACATGACAGATAAACACCTATCACAATCCCCAACAGGCGAATTTATTATGTTTGCCAGTGATGACGGGAGTGTGCGTGTTGAATGTCGCTTTGAATCAGACACAATCTGGTTATCCCAGGCATCAATGGCTGATCTGTACGATAAAGATGTTCGTACCATTAACGAGCATTTAATCAACATTTTTTCTGAAGGGGAACTTGGTCAAAACTCAACTATCCGGAAACTCCGGATAGTTCGCCAGGAAGGAAAACGTCAGGTTTCCAGAGAGATAGATCACTATAACCTCGAAGCAATACTTGCTGTCGGTTATCGCGTTCGTTCCCCTCGCGGCACCCAATTCCGCCAGTGGGCAACCCAGACGCTCCAGCAATACCTGATCAAAGGTTTTGTGATGGACGATGAGCGGCTGAAAAATCCGCCCGTTGGTTCTTCTGCTGTGCCCGATTACTTCGATGAGATGCTCGAACGCATCCGCGATATCCGCGCCAGCGAACGTCGGGTGTATTTGCGGGTTCGGGAGATTTTTGCGTTAGCCGCTGACTATCAGCCATCACTGAAAGAAACCACGCAGTTTTTTCAAACTATTCAGAATAAGCTGCATTTCGCCTGTACCGGTCATACCGCTGCTGAACTCATTCATCGACGAGCTGACGCCAGCCAGCCGCATATGGGGCTGACCAGCTATAAAGGTGAAGAAGTGCGTAAAGGTGATGTGACGGTGGCGAAAAACTATCTCAGCCAGGATGAGATCAGCGAACTTAACCGCGTGGTTAACATGTGGCTGGATTTTGCCGAAGATCAGGCCCGCCGCCGTCAGCAGGTATTTCTGCGCGACTGGCAGGATAAGCTGGATCAGTTCCTGCAATTTAACGACCGTGAGGTTTTGCAAGGTGCCGGTACGGTCAGTAAGAAAATGGCCGATGAAAAAGCCCAGGCGGAATATAGTCAGTTTGCTGAGCAGCAGCGCCGCTTAAAAGAAGCCGAAGGCGAGAAGGATATTGCCGCTTTGCTACAGTGGAAAACAGAGCCTAAAAAGTAGCGCAGAACGCCCCCAAACCCCACAAGGAAAATCATTTGGGGGTACTTATGGGGGTTACTCATTTATCCAACACAAAACATTTTTATTAAATCAATAGATTAACAATCAAATGCGACTCCTGTGATCTCCGCCAAAATCTTTATTTTTTAATGATTTTTTTGTAATGGGCTGTTGATTCTTCTATCCATCCAGGTTGTTCTAAGTTTTTAATAACCCACTGTATGAATTTCTCAGAATAACGATGTCTATTATCAATAGTATAATGCATATCAGATCGTTTAGATTTCTGTATATTATGCTTCTTAATAATTGCGGTAAAAGAAAACCTTGTGAGCACAATATTTTTCTGTTGACTATTTATTTTTTCAATTGCTGAACCTTGGTAATATGGATGGGTTATATCAGGATCTCTAGTTTCTCGAATAATTATTGCATTGCTACCTTGATTTCCTAAACCCAATGACAAATCACTATCTTTCTCACATTTAGTAAGTGTAAGCTTGTAGTCAATTGATATACTAAATTCATTCGAGTTTTTTTCTTTAGTGGCTTTATGAAATCTTGTCAGAAACTCACTTGCAACATTTGCAGTCATTTCACCATAGTTTTCTTTAATAGTGGCTATATCACTTTTAGGACCATCCACAACTAAGCTTAACATTCCGACACTCTGTCCAGCTAATGGTGACATACCTGTTTCTTTCAAATAACGCTGTTGATAATTTAAAACATTAGCCTGAAAAAGACGAGAAAGCTCCGGTTGTAATTCAGGTAATAATAAGTGTATAGCGCCATCTCTAAGTTCAATTAAAGTATCTAGATTTTTCTTAACAGGATCATTTTGCTGCAACCTTTTGTTAATTGCATCCGTTACACTTATAGAATATCCATTTTTCTTAAAAACTGAATCCATGCCTGAGTACTTAAGTATTTCCGCTTTTAACAATAGCTCCCAAGCATTCACTGATAGTATACAAAATGCTTCTACTCGATTATCAAGTGTTGGTCTATTATAGACTTCTAATGATAAAACAAAAGCATCCAAACTTCTTTTTAGCAGTGACTTATAAATTTTTAATTCTGGCGTTAGACTTTTTGCTTTTAAAGATTGTGACATTAAACTTATAAAATCATCATTGGATATTCGCTGTATTCCTTCACACTTCCATAATTTACCATTTAAACTATTTACATATATTCCGTTTAATTTCTCATTTATATATTTTCTTATACTGTTTTCAGTATAACCAGTTTCAGCAGCTAAATCAGCAATAGTGAATAATTTCTTAGTTTTTTCAAAACCCCTTAATACATCCAATAATTTCAATTGGTTAGCTGTTCGAGCCATTTCAAATTCCTTCTCAAATAGTTAATTCATATGAAAATTACCCGTTGGGTTTAATACCCTTATTCCGC
>NZ_SZWS01000053.1:1862-2545 GCF_005281245.1 Citrobacter sp. wls826 | reverse complement strand
CTCCCTCGCCAGTTCCTTCAACCAACTGGCGAGACTTACCCCTTCCTCCGCCGCCACAGCATCAAGTTGCTCCTTCAATGCCGGATCAATACGCATTTTGAACTGCGGTGATTGACCACCACCTTTTGGTTTTTTTTCGCGCGATATGATTGACATGGGGCCACCTATACAACTATCTTAACCACATAGGAGGCCACCTAAAAGCCTTCTACACTAGCAACGCCCCGTTGTGCGGGAACACAGCCGGAGCGTCTAACCTCACCAACTATCAAGGAGTTGATTATGGCTGATTCGCATTCTACCCCAGACACCGACCAATCCGGAACCGAGCGTTCGGTAATTGTGGGATACCGCCCGAATGTTTTCGACAAATCCACACCCAAAATTATTCTTTCCGGCAAGTGGCTACGCGAAGCAGGGTTTGATACCGGGCAACAGATTACCGTAAAAGTGATGAATGGCTGTATCGTCCTGATGGTCTATGGCGAGCAGGAGCAACGGTTGCGGGATGAGCTGAAAGAGGCCAATCAGAAGTTAAATAGAATTGAGAGCACGCTGGCGACTCTTCAGTGAAGCAAGGCTGAACCTATAAGCGTTACTTACAGGTTCAGTTCGTGCCGGATGGCGCTAAAGCTTATCCGGCCTACGGACTGCATGAAATAAGAGACAACGTTGCGACCTTT
>NZ_SZWS01000053.1:0-1842 GCF_005281245.1 Citrobacter sp. wls826 | reverse complement strand
TGTTCGGTTTTACCGAACAACTGCCATAACCGCTATATTCAATACATAAAAAAGCCGCCGATCGGTTAATCAGCGGCTTTCTGTCACCTGCAGTTACGTCAGAAGTTATATTTCACGCCCAGCATACCGCGGGTATCGCTGTAGCCTTTGTCACCAACCTGTTGGGCCACGTTGCTCCATACGTTGAGACGCGGAGTGATTTGACCTTCAACACCGATTTTCAGCTCGCCGATGTTTTTGGTGCCGCGCATGTCGTTGCTCACATCGTCCATCTTCACGCGAGTCGTCTGCGTGTTGTGGATCCAGTTGGCTTCAACAAACGGCTGGAACTCACGAGATTTACCGTCGTCGATGGCGTTGTGACCGTTGATAAAGGCTTTTACCCCCAGACGGGTCATCAGGTTGCCATCGGTGTTGTCCTTCACGCGGGTACCGTTCGCTTCCCGGTGGCTGTCAGCCTGCACGTCCATCCACACCACCTGAGCTTTCGGTTGCAGCCAATAGCTGTTGCGCTCATTTTCACCCAGTTTGAAGCTGTAACCGGCTTCAACAGAAGCGGTGATCCCGCTGGATTTATATTTCTCCGTCGCCTGCTCCTGGCCCATCACCTTGTTATCAAACCAGTTGTACAGCATCCAGGTGTCTACATAAGTGCCGGTCTTGTCAGCGTCATTAGCATACCAGGTGCCGTACAGTCCCACGCTGTAACCAGTGACCTGACCACGTGAATGGTAGCCGGTCAGACTGGACTGCGTGCGGTTCTGGCTGTTGGCATAACCAGCCATCGCGCCGAGGTGCCAGCGGTCGAGGCCGTCGCTGCTCCACTGCGCCAGGTCACCGCCTAACTGCAAGACATAGCTGTTGCTTTGGGTTTTCAACTGCCCGCTACTGTCTTTGAAGCGGGTATGTGCCCCGACGTTACGCATCCACAGACTGGTGACTTTTTTCTCGCCCGTCAGCATATCGACGTACTGCGTTTCGCCCAGACGATCGTGGAGTCGGGTCATGAACAGCGTGTTAGCAGCGTAGTTGTTCGCCAGATAACTGCCTGCTTCCGGGCGGTACTGCTGCTCAGTGACAGGGGGCGCAACAGGTTCTTCCGGCTCAGGGATAATCGGGTCGACAGGATCGACCGGGTCCGGGTCAACAGGACCTGGGTCAATAGGGTCAACCGGGTCCGGGTCAACGGGATCTGGGTCAATAGGGTCAACCGGGTCCGGATCGACGGGGTCCGGCTCTTCCGGATCCGGCGGAGCAGGAATAAAGCTGGTCAGATACCAGTTGCTGCCCTTTTGCACCACGTTATAGTCGTACGCACCGGCAACAATACGGCCCGCTTTCTCAAAAGTACCGTCAGAATTACCGGCCACTTCGATGATCTCAATACCTTCAATGGTTTGCGCCCCGGTTCCGCCAATATTGTTCACTGCCACAAATGCGTTACCCGCGGTGTTGCCGAGCACTTTCAGCTTGTCGGTTTCGGAGGTATCGTCATTCAGGACGGTATTGAAAACGAGTTTTCCGCCGTTGCCGGTAAAATCTTCATTGATAGTAAGCGTCTGCCACGGTTCGCCGTCAGCATGCCCAAAGTTCACCACTGACCCGCCGTTCAGAGTCAGGTCAGTGAGCGTTGAGCTGTTGGTCATGTTCCAGGTCGCATCGCTCATTTGCAGCGAGATAACCCCCGTCCCGGCAGTGGCGCTGGTGACGTATGACGCCCCACTCCACAACGAGTTGTCAGTCATATTGAGTTTGATGGTACTGTTTTGCTGCGGCTGGGTGTTGTTTGCGGCAGTAGCACCGGCGGCGTGAAGATCGCCGTCGATAAGGAAACGCCCGCCA
>NZ_SZWS01000055.1:257551-287379 GCF_005281245.1 Citrobacter sp. wls826 | reverse complement strand
GCCCGCCGCTTTTGCGGCGTAGCTTTTTATCATCGACATCGTGTTTCCCTCAGTGTGGTGTTGAACTGGAAGTGTAGAGCATGGGGAAACGGGACGCTTCGCAGAAGGGGGGATTAATAAGGGGACAAACGGTGACGATGGTTGCAGGTGAGAAAGGGAATGCTGAAATTTTCAACACTTAGCGAGTCAGGCACACGCTGGTGCTTGCATGGTGGCGCATGACAGGTATAATCCACAACGTTTTCCGCATCCCTTCCGTGCCGGAGTGGCGAAATCGGTAGACGCAGTTGATTCAAAATCAACCGTAGAAATACGTGCCGGTTCGAGTCCGGCCTTCGGCACCATCGGAACATCAATAGACGTCAACGGACGTCTTTTTTTGTGCCTGAAATCCAGTATCCGCAAGGCTTTCCTCGCTTTTTCTCTCAACCTAAGTCAACCTGATTCAATCTACATCAACTTACTGATGCGGGTACAACTGCGGGTATATCCCGGTTCGATAATGTTTGTACCCACACAGAACCCTTGAAAGGATACTCATCATGGCTCTGAGTGATGTGAAGGTTCGTTCGGCTAAGCCTGAAGCAAAAGCCTATAAACTTACTGACGGTGAAGGCATGGTTTTGTTGGTTCACCCGAACGGCTCCAAATATTGGCGGCTTCGTTATCGCTTTGGCGGCAAAGAGAAGATGCTGGCGCTTGGTAAATACCCCGAAGTGTCATTGGCGGATGCCCGGGCACGCCGGGATGAGGCCCGTAAGCTATTAGCTAACGGCGTCGACCCTAGTGAGAATAAGAAAGCTGTTAAGGTAGAACAAGAGCAGGAAGCGATAACGTTTGAAGTGGTTGCCCGAGAATGGCATGCCAGCAATCAGAAGTGGTCCGCATCGCATAGTGCTCGTGTATTGAAAAGTCTTGAGGATAATCTCTTTGCTGCTATCGGCAAACGCAATATTGCTGACCTGAAGACACGAGATCTGCTTGTGCCCATTAAGGCTGTGGAATCATCCGGACGACTCGAAGTCGCCGCCCGTTTACAACAGCGAACTACCGCGATTATGCGCTTTGCTGTTCAGAGCGGCTTAATCGACTATAACCCCGCGCAAGAGATTGCCGGTGCGGTTGCTACGGCAAAAAGACAGCACCGTGCTGCTCTGGAACTTAACCGCATTCCTGAATTGCTTCACCGCATCGATCACTATTCCGGAAGACCATTAACCCGACTGGCTGTCGAACTTACCTTGTTAGTCTTTATCCGCTCAAGCGAACTGCGTTTTGCCCGCTGGTCAGAAGTCGATTTTGAAACGGCGATGTGGACGATTCCTGGTGAGCGTGAACCGCTGGAAGGTATTAAGCATTCTCAACGTGGTTCGAAGATGAGGACTCCTCATCTCGTTCCTTTGTCGCGACAAGCTCTCGCTATCTTGGAAAAGATCAAAAGCATGAATGGGAACCGTGACCTGATCTTCGTAGGAGATCACGATCCGCGTAAACCCATGAGTGAGAACACGGTGAACAAGGCTCTACGAGTGATGGGCTATGACACCAAAACGGAAGTCTGTGGGCATGGTTTCAGGACAATGGCCTGTAGCTCATTGATTGAATCGGGTCTATGGTCGAGGGATGCCGTAGAGCGGCAGATGAGCCATCAGGAGCGTAGCTCTGTTAGGGCTGCCTACATCCATAAAGCGGAACATCTGGGGGAGCGCAGATTGATGCTGCAGTGGTGGGCGGATTATCTGGATGCGAATCGGGAGATAGGGGTAAGTCCGTTTGATTTTGGAAAGTAACACCAAAATATTTTTCTATCATGAATTCGCAAGATAAATGAGAATAATCATGAGGTTAGTCAGCCCATGATGCATAGCGACAATGACATCGTGAAAAAGTAGTACGACGCTACTGTTGCATAAATTCTCTGTAACCTGTTATAGTCTTCTCACTGACCTAGTACGACGCTACTACCTAGGTAAGAGAGGGAGTAAATAGCAGCGGCAACTGCTATTTACCCGAAACATTCTGGCCAAAACCGCTATGAGAGGCTCTAACAAAATGAACGAGAAAAAATATCAATCCCTGCGTAAAAAGTCAATAAGTAAGGGGGGAAATATGGCTTGTATTGTTATGCTGGTACACGCGCTCTCCTTTTCCTCATTGCAGATGGATTTAGATGTACGTGTGGGGGATGTGAATTGGAAACACTCGATTGTGCTTAAAACTACTGGAGGAAAGGGAGAGTAATCTCCCTAACTTACTTATGCATAAAATTGTTACATTAGAGAGTATTGCTGAGATCCGCTTAGGGATGCCCTTTAAATCGGCAATACAAGATGCTGGTGAGCAAGGCTCCTGTTATCTCATCCAGACGAAAGATATTGGGCTGGACGGCAGTTTAGATCTAGGTGCTTTAACCTCTGTTATCCCAGAGGGTAATCCTGAGAAGCATTATCTTTTCCCTAATGATATTTTATTACGTCTGCGGGGACCGGTGTTTTCAGCTGGGATTATCGAAGGGAATCTAGGCAAACCAATCATTACGTCCAATCAGTTAGCAGTAATTAGATGTAATGAAAATCTAATACTACCACATTATTTACATTGGTATATAAACTCTACTTCTGGAAGTAAATATATTCGCAGTTTGAGTGAAGGTACTAGTATTAGTAAAATTAATTCAAAAACGGTTTCTAAAATGACTGTTAAACTCCCAAATTTGGGGCTTCAAGAAAAGATTGGTTCTATTAATAGAAACTGGAATAAACAAAAAATAGTCTATAATTCACTAATACAAAATGGCGATGTGCTCTTTGATGGTATATGTGAAAGTATCATTAATAGCGAGGAGTTAGAAAATGAGTGAAATGAAGGTGCTTCATAAATCACTTTTACTTGCTTGTGATTTGTTTAGAGGGAAAGTTGACTCATCTTCTTATAAAGATTATATATTTTCAATGTTATTGCTGAAATATATTTCTGATGTTAAGGCTGATTATGAATACGATTTAATCAATGAAGAATATTCTGAGTTGTTAGAAATTGTTTCTCGAGTACCAGAGGATGCTAGTTTTTATAAAATATATCATGATGCTAAGAATCATGGTGATTATATCGGAGAGAGGATTGATGATTCGCTGAGATTAATTGATCAGGCTATTGATTCGGTTTGCCAAAGTAGAGGTGGTTATTTATTCGAGTCGATAAAATTTGCGACGGTTAATTTTGGTGCAAAATCAGAAAGAGACCGGATGCTTAATGAATTACTCGATATTTTTGCAAGTCCTGAAATGAAATTTGATTATACCCAAGATGGTAATAAAAAGATAGAAGTAGCATGTAGATATCTTTTTGAAAAAATTGCATCTGACTCGGCTATGAGGGGGGCAGAATTTTATACTCCAGAAGGTATTTCACTACTATTTGCAGAGTTATTGCAGCCTAGGGATGGAGATAGTATTTGTGATCCTACTTGTGGGTCTGGTTCTCTTTTAATTACCCTAGGGAAGAAAATAAAAAAATCCTTTAGAAGCAATAATTATACTTTATTTGGTCAAGAAGTTAATAGATCCATTTGGGCCTTGGCTAAAATGAATATGATTATGCATAACGAAATTAATAGTCGGATAGAATGGGGGGATGTAATATCTAACCCTCAGCTTCTGGATACAGATAATAGATTAATGCAGTTTGATGTAGTTGCTTCTAACCCTCCGTTAAATATTATCGGTTGGAATCATGATGATTTAGTACGTAATGATTATGGTCGCTTTAATTTAGGTTTCCCACCTCAGTCTAAGGGTGATTATGCCTTTATTTTGCACATGGTTTCAACACTTAAAAGTGCAACTGGTAGAATGGCTATACTGGTATCTCACGGGGTATTGTTCCGTGGAGGTCAAGAGGAGAGTATAAGGAAACATTTAATCAGTGAAGGGTTGTTAGATGCGGTAATAGGTCTACCAGATAGGTTGCTTCCTGGGACAGCGATACCAACTGCCATTTTGATATTCAGGAGAGATAGAAACAATTCTGATGTCGTGTTTATTGACGCATCTGATTTGGCTAAACCCATAAAAGGGCGCAATTTGATAACAAATGAAATCATTGAAAAAGTATCAAAATGCTACTTTGAAAGGAGTAATGTCGATGATTTTTCACATGTGGCTTCTTATGATGAAATACAATTAAATGATTTTAATTTAAATATATCTCGGTATGTTAAGAAGCATGAGGAGCAGGTTTTTGTTGATCTTGAGATATTACGTCAACAGCGTGAAGAACTACTATCAACATTGCACGAATTAGAAAGAGAAATGAAAGGTTTTATTGATAATTGATGGAAATGGTTGATGCAATAGTATCAACCATTTTCTGATTAAATTTCAATATCCCCAATGATTATAAGCCAAGGGCATTTTATTCAACTTAGCTCTGTGTTCACGCCAGTTTGGCAAATGAATACTCATCAGGCCGATAAAACGCTCATTGTGCTTGCGTTCGTGTAGATGAACTAGCTCGTGAACCACAATGAACTCAAGGCATTCAGGTGGTTTTTTTACCAGTTCGAGATTGATCCAGATACGTGCTGTCTGTGGATTACAGCTACCCCATTTGGTCTTCATTCGCTTGATGCCAACAAAACTGGCTTCAGCCTTTACCTCTTGCTGCCATTTTGCCATTAACTTAGGCAGTCTTTGTTTTAAAATACCACGATACCACTGGTTGAGAACCGCTTCCCGCTGGGCCGTATCATAATGTGGAGGTACTTTCATACGTATCCAACCACCCTGAAGTTTCACTTCAGCGGGCTTATCTACTAAAACTACATCCAGCCGATATCCTCTTCCCCAAAGATAGTGTGTTTCGCCACTACACATTTCTCGTTCACTCTGGCGCGGCTGAGCCTGAAATTGTGCTTGTTGCAGTCGGATCCATACCAGCCTTCTGACAACAGCCATCCTGATAGCTGTGTCTGACAGTGAGACGGGAGCCGATACTCTTACTCGGCCATCCGGAGGAAGTACGCTGATATGCAAGTTTTTGATTGGCTTACGCTGTAAATCTAGAGTGAGCTCACCAAATGTAACCAATGGCATCAGCGGTACTCCTTCTGTGCCTTCACCAGGGCCATTACATCGGCGACCGTCACTGAATAACCTTCGATCTCTTCAGCGATAGCGAAACTAATCTCGCGTTCTTTAAAACGATCCCCATACCAGTCGGCCTTTTTGGTGTGACGCACTGCAGTATCTATCTTTATCACCAAGACTTCATCCTGCCCGAGGTTGTCATACAACGCTTTCTTAGCGAGAGTATCAATGCTCACTGGATAAGAATTTTTACTTCCAGATTGCGGATGTTTTACCTGCTTTGCAAGTACGCGTACCTGTTCCAGGTACTCCTGATAGGAGATAGCCTGTTGACGACGAAGGGCGATCAGTTCATCAAGCAATACCGACATTTTTTCGTAGTATTTCGGGTTGACGGGGTTTTCATCAACAATAGTTCTGCGAACGTTATTTTCAATCGCTTCAGCCATAGCCTCCTGGTTGCTACGCATGTCGGCTGGAAGTCCATCCAGTGCTTCTTCTCCGCGTTCAATAATCAACTCAAGCAGTCCTAGTTCCTCAAAATCGATAAGGGTTTCACTAGGATCGGCATCCACCCAGAGATCCAGCATCTGCCGCATCCCTGGCTCGAATTGCTTCATATCCACGAAATCGCCACTGGCTATTTTGATTTCATCGCGGACTTTTGTATAAAACTCAACATCAATGCGGATTTGATTTGCCTGCTGCTCGCTATAACCAGCATCTGTTAGCTCACCTGCCAGATTGGTAAAAGCACGGATAAGCTTCGCAACGGATTGATACAATGTCAGACGTAAAGCTTCTTTCTCAGATAACTGCTCTATCGACGCCCCTGATTCTCCACAAAAATAATGCTGATAATCAAGTTGATTGCGAGGCATTTTTACTGGTTCGCAAAGGGTACGAACGGCATCCAGAGCACCATCCAGATCGATTTTTGCCTGCTGCAATCGATCCTTCAGTAAACCGGCTACATCTTCTTTGTCGTAGCCGTCAAAGGCTTCTGCGGTGTAGTCCTGCACTGTTTTTTCCAATGAGCGGAAAAGGTCTTTATAGTCGACAATATAGCCGTATTCTTTATCTTCACCATCCAACCGGTTAACGCGGCATATCGCCTGGAAAAGGTTGTGATCGGCCATTTTCTTGTCGATATAGAGGTATGTGGCTGACGGAGCATCAAAGCCAGTCAATAACTTATCAACGACTATCAGAAGGCGCATCTGGCCTGGTTCTTTAATGAAGCGTTGTTTGACCTCTTTTTCGAAATCACTCACTCGTTTGGCTGCTTCAGCCTCAGGCTGTTCAAAATACTCCGCAAGCATTTTGCGATAGATGTTGTACTTGGCCAGTTTCTCAGTCAGTCCTTCGCCGCTCTCCTCGCCTTTAATCTCACTGGCATTTGGCTGGTAGCTCGTCACAATCGCACATTTACCGGCAAAACCAGCTTCACTAAACATCTCATAGCATTTGCAGGCCTGATAGACGCTGGAACAAACCAGCATGGCGTTACCACGGCCGTCGGCGAGTCGTGGTTTTTGTTCGAAATCGAGAAGGATGTCCGCGACAATCTGTTCTAGTCGCGAGCGGCTCGACAATAGCTTCTGCATTGATGCCCATTTCTGCTTGAGTTGCTGCTGGCCAAGGCGAGAAAGTTTAGATGTCTTAGCATCAAACCACTGGTCGACTTTTTTCTGAGATTTGACCCGCTGATCGATGTCACGGGCTTCGTAGCGCAAGTCCAGAACAACCCCATCATTTACTGCTTCATCGAATTTATAAGTGTGGATATAAGGCCCGAAGACCTCCACTGACTTCTTCTTATCTTTCTTCATCAGTGGGGTACCGGTGAAACCGATAAATTGTGCATCTGGCAGAATGCTTGTCATCGCCGAATGCAATTTGCCGGATTGGGTTCGGTGGCACTCATCCACAAACACAAATAATTTTCCCTTCGGACTAAAATCGGCAGGGATGTTTTGTTTTATCTGTTCAATGAAATCGTCAGTGTCTGCATCTTTGTCTTCCTCCTCTTGACGACCAAATTTATGTACGAGCGAGCATATAAGCCAGGGTTTGGTTTGATTCAGTCGAGTCACCAGATCTGCGCCGCTTCTGGTGCGAAGGATCTCTTCTTCCACACCGTGAAACACTTTCTCGATCTGTTCATCAAGTTCTGTACGGTCGGTAATGATCAAAACTCGGCTGTCGGTAATATTTTCTCTGATCCATTTTGCCAGCCAAACCATAGTCAGACTTTTACCGCTGCCCTGGGTATGCCAGATAATCCCGCCTTCATTGCGTTGAATAAACGGTTTTGTTGCCGTGACGCCAAAATATTGGTTATGACGGCAGGTTTTCTTCACTCCAGCATCGAAAACAATAAAGTCGTGGATCAATTCTAGCAGGCGCTGTTTATTGCATATCTGAGCTAGGTGGCGATCAAGCATGTTGGTGTGAGGTGATTCAGCGGTTTCTTTCCATTGAAGGTAATATTTCTCCGGCGTTTCGATTACACCATAGCGAAGCCCTTCTAAATCATTACCGGCCATCACCAGTTGGATGGTAGTGAAGAAGTTGCGAATGAATGCTTTTTGCTGATTATCGAGGTTTTGGCGGATGCCCTCTGAAACTGAAACTGTAGAACGTTTTAGCTCAATGACACCAAGCGCAATACCGTTAACATACAGCACCAAATCCGGGCGCTTTTTATTTTCACCGTTGTAGGTCACTTCTTCAGCTATAGCAAAATCATTGGCTTCTGGATTTTTCCAGTCCACCAACCAAACGGTTTGATTCTGCTCACCAGCACCTTCTTTATCCTTCACGCCGTAGCGTAGCAGGCGATACACCTCTTTGTTTGCATCATAGAGGATATGGCCTTCACCGAGGCTTGCGGCTCGATCCAGTTGCCGTAATGCTCTGGCGATTAGGACTTCTGAAACGCCGCATTTTGTTAACCAGGCAGAAACTAAGCCTGGTTCGATGTTCCGGTTGTCTTCTCTTTTGTGCCAGTTACCAAGATAGTGATAACCGAGATGATCGGTGAATAACTGGATAACACGTTTTTGTGTCATGCGTTCACGTTGACCAACACTGTTCATAACACCTCCCTAAATACGCTATCACTACCACTGGTTAACACTGCCAGCATTTCCGCTTCGTGAGTGGCGATTTCTTCTTCCCCCCACTGATTGTTCTTCTTCATCAGCTCCATCATGGCGAGCAGTTTCAGACTATCAATTTGATTACGCTCAAGGCTCGCTTCGAAATACTCTTGCTTTTGTTTTGGCTGGAAATTACTAAGTCGCGAATTCTTGCTGTGGCTAATCAGGCTAAGGTTGCCGAAGGAATGCAACGATGTATCTGGTAATGTCCTAAAGCCGTCCATGGGGTGCTGAGGGTAGAAATGCTCTACTGAACTTCGGAAGGTAAATTCAAAACGTTTCACTGCCTCAGCTTTATTTCTGTCACGACACCAAAGTAAGTAGTCCAGGTAATTGAATACCAGGTTGTTTGCTATCATACCAAAGCGCATCTTCTTCTGAGTCTTGTCCGACAGTACCACAGGTTGGAGAGGTGCCTCTTCACCGTAGATAATCTCAAAATATGATTTTGGTTCTTGCTCTGCCAGGAAGTTTTGAAAGACAAACGCGGAGGCGAGATGCTCCAGATAACCGAGGTACTTCCTTGCATCTATCTGGTTTTCAGTGGAATGGGCATTAAACAGATAGTACAAAGCTCCATTCAACCAGTGTTTATAAACCAGAGTAGGGGTTGAAACATGGAATGCGGAAAGTAGCATCAGAATCTGTCGGTTGATGTCTACATAGCTACCATCATCTTCATTAAACGTATTGGTATAACTGGTGCTCTTTTCCGAATACCAACGCAGGCGTTTCAAACTCCAGCTATCGCTACCTTTCGCGAACTCTCGTTTTATCACGAACTGATCAAAAAGGTATTTGCATTTGAGAAGTGCAAAGACGAAATCCTGTACCGCTTTAACCGGGTCATTCTGCTTTAGTAACCGAAGCTCGAACTGTTCGATTAATTGTTTGTCATCAAGCGGAACATCTACTCTGTCCTTACTCGTTTGGCTACAGATACGTAAAACATGGAGCAGGAAGTTGGAGAAGTTGATAACACTGTTAAAACGTTCTGAGCTACCTTCATCTTCTTCACTGCTGTCAACACCTACGATCGAGGAGGCCTTGATAATGTCAGCCAGTGTGCGGTTTGTTTGGTTCTCTGTTGTGTTAAGCTCTGAAGCCGATGAGATAAGCATGTCAGCTAGCGATTTAAAATCAGCAGGCACAAACTGCCCCCAATTTTTCTGCCCAAATAATCGATGGCGCTCGTCTGGTGTGAAACCGTATTGGATATAACGTTCCATGTTTGCGCAGGCATCCCAGACTCGTGAAAGGGTGTTAAGGCTGCTTTGTCTTTCCTGCGGATCTGTTATTTGGTTGAGTATCGCCATGAGCCGTGCTTTCACCACCTCATGCTTTTCGAGTTGCTCACCTCGATTGTTCATCACCTCAAAAAAATGATTGAGGTCGGTATCGGCAGGCACTTCTATTCGGGCAATTTGTACATGGTCAAACATATAGGTACAAAAATGGTTTAATGACTCACCAACTAATTTCAAGTCGCGTAGTACCTTGCCAATAAGTTCATAGCCATTGATCAGCCCTTCATTAAATTCCTTGCTCCGCAGTTTATGCGGTTCCACACCTTGCCAGAGCCGAGCAAAGGTTTCGCCAGACTTAGGTCTGCTCTCAAACCCTAAGTTAATCCCTTGGTACCAGCTCATATCCAGCGAGGATTTAGTATGTTTTTTTAACCAGTTAGCAAGAAGGGATAGGGTAGTAAAACGTTGCTGTCCGTCGATTATCTCTGACTGCCCATCAGGACGAGTAAACACGACCAACGTACCGATGTAGTAAGTTTGAGGAAGTGGGTAATGCAGACTTTTTTGCTGGTAGTCGAGTATGTCCTGCACAAGTTGAGTGATTTCACCCTCTCCCCAAGCATAATTTCGCTGGTACATGGGGATAAGATAACGAGATGCATCGCCCAGCAATGATCTGATCGTAAAGGAAGTTACCTGTGCATCACTCATAGTAGTTCATCTCCTTGAACAGCCTCACCAACTCATCTTGCTCATAGTTACCGGTACGGCGGTTATTATTATTTTCTGAAGCCCGAATTGTGAGTAGCGGCATAGATAGCACATCACCAGGTACTCTGGCTTCTTTGATTACCCGGAACAGATTATTTTCCAGCACGTACTTATCCATAGTTGCTAGCTGTACCACCTGCTGTCGGATTCGGCATCTGTATGCCCAGATAAAGCTTTTTTCAATCGCTGCAGATAACGACTGCCCACCAAATTTGTCGATATAAAAGATCAGAGCACAATCAAACATAATGCGTATATATTGATCCCCTGTTCGATAGCGATTTCGATAGCTATTTAACGTTCTTAGTATCTGAGTTGCCATTTCACCAAGGACTATGCCCTGAATCATTAAAGGTTTTTGAGTATGAGTGCTGGCATGCTCACTGGAGATAATTGCCGATACCTGTTGCTGGTAGTGTTCTGCCATTTCGAAAAAACGTCTTCCATTGATAACCATTTGATCCAGATGGAAAGGGAAACGCATTTTCTGGCCATCAATCTTGCGCTGATACTGATTGTTATAATCATCTACAAAATGGTGAGCTATGCGCAAAGATTCCACATAAGGGAACTGACCAATCTGATCAAGGTTGATCCCTTTGAATAGGCCGACTTCATCCTTACCAAAGAAACGAGCTGAATTTCCCTGCGACCACTGACGTACCCTGTAGAGATAGGATGCGAAAAGATTAGCTAGGTTATCGCTGGGTAATCCTTCCCAATGGGCAACGGAAGCAGCTTTCAGTTCTACCTCATGGCTGGCGAATTCACGTAGATGGAAGGCCTTAAGCAGATCGTGTGGATCCAGATCCCGCCCTCGGGCATTTTGTGAGTCGAAGAACTGAAAGGCTTCAGACAGGTCAGTCAGCACAAAGACCACCAAATGGCAGCGGTTGAGGAGAAAATCAATATGTTGTTCGCTGAATTCTCGATGGCTAACCCTACGTTTTAGCTCCTGATAATTCTGGTACAGATTGTATTCCGATACCTGACTGGCAAAGCGTTGCCGTCCCATAAAACCTTCAACGGAGGGCTTTAGCTGGGTTAGCGCTTCCTGCAAATCCTGACGTTCCAATTCAGCAAGTCGGGTTTCGATAATGGCCCATACTGCCAGTATTAATGTTAAAGTTCGTTGCTGACCATCGACGATATCCAGTCTATGTTCTTCATTGCTCTCAGGCTGATGAAACACTACTGAGCCCAAGCGGTAGGCCGATTTATCGAGATGACTGTTTATGTCCGCAAACAGTTCACTGATATTTTTTACCGTCCATTTATAAGGACGCTGATAGGCCGGAATGGTTACATCAGTCAGGCTCAGTAGACCCTTGACCGACAGAACTGTCTTATCAAGGGCATGTTTCATGGCTGCTGTTCCAACGGTAAACGGATACGGCCGGTCAGCAGCTGCTGCATCATTCCTTGTTTTATATCTCGGATCTTGGAAAGTTTTTGCTCCAGTACTGTGAGTTCAGCATCCATATCGGAGAGGATTGTGGTGATAGCCATCTGTTCATCAATGCTCATAAGCAAAAAATCGAGTCCTTTCAAATCGTTTAATGCAAGACCTTTAACAGTACTTCCACTCCCAAGTTCTTCAAATTTCCGTGTGTTATGTTCAAACCAATAAAATAGAAATAAGGCTGTTGTATATTCGTTAGTAAATATTGCCTTTAAGTCCTGATTTATTGCAACATCAACATCGTATATAACCGCTTTTCCCAATGCCATGCGCGTTGATATAATCAACGTCCCGCGAGGTATCAAATTACTCGAGCTGTTTGCTAAGCCATTTCTTGTTATGAACTCTTGAGCTGAAGTGCTTATAAACGTCGCGAAATCTTTTACTGTCACCCAAGGAATATCGTTTCCCCAATAATTTGGGTTAGCTCTGCTTGGAGTTCCGCCACCAACTATTTTTTGCGTAACATAACCGAGTGTAACTGCTTGCCAATCTTCGGGAATCAGACCCAATTTGCTAGATTTATAATCTTTGAGAGTGCCATCAGAATATTTGGCGAATTGTGGCAAGCGGTTGCGACCAGTTAGCAGTTGCTGCATTGTGGCGATTTTGATGTCCAGTTTTTTGGTGATTAATTGTTCAAGTACAGTAATGGATGTATCGATATCCGAAAGAAAACTGGCAATGGCGGTTTGTTCGTTTTTATTGCGAGGAAGAGCAAGTAAAAATTCTCTGACACCGTCTGTAGTTAGATTGGTAAATATCCCACCATGTGTAGCTGAATTGTTGAATTTATCTTGTTGAGTAGTAAAAAAATGATATAGATAATCTATTGATATTGACTTGTTGACCTTAGAAAGGGCTAAAAAGCCATCGTGGATACACGCATCGATAGCCAGTATTGAAGGGACGCCAACTGTTCCTGAGCAAACAAGAGTTAAAGTTCCTTTGTCGCATGGCCGACTCAGCTTGGCACCAGCTTCAGTTAACGAGTCGATTGAGGGGGTTACATATTTACCGTCTCGTGTAACATCCTCAACCATTAATCTGGGTATATTTCCACCGTAGAAACGCTTATCTCCTTTGGGTCTAGGGCTTGCTCCACGAATAACTTCGGCTATATCTCCAATTTTACGGATCTCCCAATCCTCTGGTATCATCCCAGCTTCCGTCAGTTTGTAACCATCAGGAATTTTTTTTTCAGCCTGCATTTTTACTGTGCAATTCATCGCGACCACTCCAGTCCCATTGCCTTAAGGTGAGCCGCAACTTTGGTTTCTAACTCATCCACGCTTTGAGTAAGATCAGGCAGAGTAGCACTATAGCGTTCTTCCAGTTCTTTAACTCGATTAGCCAGTCGCTGTGTAACACGCTCAATCTCCACTTTTAAAGCACTAGCCAGGCTGGCCTTCCATTTATCCTGTACCAGCAAAATTTTAATGTCGTTATCATTGAGCTTTGGATATTGAGCAAATACCGCAAGATCCAGTCGTTCCTGTGCTTCTTTATGAGCTTTTTTAGCTTTGATTTCAGCATCGAACAACGTCTGAGTGGCTTTCAGCATCGCCTTTTCTTCTTTATCCGTGGCGATCTTAAGTCGTGCTTTAATGCTGGCAGCGGTTACTTTTTCTTTGTCGTTCATTGCGTCAGCAAGTAATCCATCTTCGCCGCTGTTCTCTTCAATGAAGCTTTCCAGCGCTTGAACAGCTTCGTCATAAGCGACTTGTAGTTGATCGAGCTCCTGCTGCTCGGTAGTAAAATAGCGAGCCACTATCAGGGCTGGTGGCAACAGTTCAGCCTTATACTTTTTCTTACCTATCACTAGGTCCGGCGTTTCTTTGAGTTTTTCGCCTTTTTCGACAATAAGTTCACGAAGTACTTTGCCCGCCTGCCAGCCATCCTGACTCAGGACATAAACATCGTCCTGCATCACCTCCATCCAGTAATCCATCAGTAACTGATAAATCGCGTAGTTCTCCAGCAGCGGCACGTCAATTGTGTTTTCAGATGCATAAGCAGAGAGTAGTCGCTCACCAATCTCTTCAATCAGCTGTTTCGGTGAGTCACCGCGAGCAATTTCATCAAGCTGACAACCTGCAAACCACTTTTCAAAGGGGATCAGTGCCCCGGTTCTGAAAGCGGCAAATTCCGGGTGTGCTAGGATAGTGGTCTTTACTTCACTTGCTTCGACTCGTGCATTGCTGTAACCAGACCTCGCAGGTTCGAACAGTTCCTGACGTAAAGTCGGGAAAATTTTCCAGTAAGCACTGAGAGCATCGATATCACGATCAGGGATGCCACCAGCCAAATGCCCCGAAAGGTCATGTAGATCTTCCGGATCGCTACTGTCGATATAACGAGGGATATTGAGGTTGAAGTCGTTAGCCGCAATTTCTGACAGCGGTACCAGACGGCTGAAGCGAGGGATTTCCTGCTCGCGATTAAACGCATCGACAATTTTATGGATGTCCTGGGCGCGTAGGCGATTTTTATTGCCGTCTTTAATAAAGCCCTTACTGGCATCGATCATGAAAATGCCTTGCTGACTCTCGCCATTAGCATTGAACGCTCTGAGTCGAGCATCTTCTTTATCGATGACGATAATGCATGCCGGGATACCCGTGCCGTAGAACAAGTTAGCGGGCAGGCCAATGATGCCTTTGATGTAACCCTGCTTGAGCAGATTTTCACGAATACGTGCTTCGGCATTGCCCCGGAACAATACGCCGTGAGGCAGGATCACTGCGCCTTTACCTGTGCTCTTGAGACTCTTGATGATGTGCAGCAGGAAAGCGTAGTCGCCGTTCTTTTCAGGTGGAGTCCCCCAGACAAAACGGTCAAAAGTATCATTCGCAGCATCTAGCCCGCTGGTCCAGTTTTTGTTGGAGAAAGGGGGGTTAGCTACAGCAAAGTCGAAGGTTTTCAGATTATCGTTGCCATCTTTCCAGTGTGGATCGGCCAGGGTGTTACCTTTCCAGATTTTAGCGGTGGCGTTGTCATGCAGGATCATGTTCATACGTGCCAGTGCGCTGGTCGCATAATCCATCTCTTGGCCATAAATGGTCAGTCCTTTCGGACCGGCTTCGTCACTGGCTTTCAATAATAGTGACCCTGAACCACAGGTAGGGTCATAAACGGTAGCATCCTGTGGTGTCTGCTTGCTGATGCCAATCACTTTCGCCAGAATGCGTGACACCTCTGCCGGGGTGTAAAACTGCCCCTTTGATTTACCTGACTCTGTAGCAAAGTGACGCATTAAATATTCGTAGGCATCACCCAGCAGATCGTCTCCATCAACGCGGTTGGCTGATAGGTCCAACCCCTCGAATATTGCCACCAGCTTGGAAAGGCGGTCGATCATCTCCTTGCCTTTACCCAGCTTGTCTTCATCATTGAAGTCGGCAATGTCAATAACACCTTTCAGGTCATTAGCCTCAGCCAGTAATCTGATGGTTTTGTTAATTTTTTCGCCAATTTCTTTGTTGCCTTTGAGAGCAACCATATCGTCGAAACTTGCACCTTCCGGCACTTCAATCATCGCGTAAGGGTTGCCCTTAGCTTTGTCAGAGACGTACTTCATAAACAGTAGGGTCAACACATAGTCTTTGTACTGTGAAGCATCCATTCCGCCACGCAACTCGTCGCAGCTCGCCCAAAGGGAGGAGTAAAGTTCGTTCTTCTTGATAGCCATATGGTGTCCGGTGAAAACAATGCATGTAACGCGGCAAAGAGGTGACGACACAATCGTCCAAATAGTTTCTGCCCCGTAAGAATTTACGAGAGAGTTTATCAAGTCGGTGGGGCTTCGACCATGTCAGTGGCGATATAAATACCCAGTGCGTTGGTGGCGAGAAACACTTCAACATTCTCATGATGTCACCCATTTTGACTGGCTGAAGTCTCTGGTACGACAGGTTAGGCAGTAACGTTCACCATAGTAACTGCTCTCGCATTATGTGCATTGCCAGCCGGCTTTACTGACCCTGGGAGTGGCATCGGGGAGGAGGCGCAGCAACCGTCTGACCAGTTGCTGTTCACTGGCATCCGGATTGGTATAGGGGCAATGCTGTCGACCATTGCTGGTGAGACCCGTTTAGGTGTGTTCGAACCACGGGCATTCGTTGTTGTACTCAGGATGGCATTGCAGCGCGCAACCGCAGAGGTGGCAGGTATCGCTATCATAAGGGGATATCTGCGTGGTACGTGCACCGTTCAGACCACCGTTAACGTCGAGAGCGAGAAAGGATTTGGCAAACATATTCTAGGCTCCAGCCAGCCAACACGCAGGCATAAGCCGTCCCTGAAGGGCAGACAGAAGCCATGCGGTTGGAAGGTTTAAAGATGTTGCGAGTGGTATAGTGGTGTTGTTATCACACAATGAGATGCTGGCGTAAAAACAGTCAGACATCTCGGCATTTATCGACTCGTACAACTCTCTTCTGAAATTTGCGGATCGGTTTAGTTTCAGGTAGAGGGCTGAGGTTCCCGGTTTATCGTTCTCAGGATTGTGCGGTGTAATAAACGAAAGCCAGTTTGTTGCCATCGTGGTCTCTGACGTAAGCACTGCAGAAACCTTCGCCGTAATGTGGACACAGGCCAGGTGCTCCCTCGTCCGTGCCGCCGTAGTTTAAAGCGAGCGCGTGAAGCTGCTGGATATGCTCGGTAGAGCGGGCAATCAGCACACCATTTCCGATTGTGACAACCTGTTTATCGAAACATTGGCTCTCCTTAATAGATTCTGGGGAGAGTGAAGATAATCAGCTCAAATCACTCGTCCGCTTTATGAGCCCAGGCGGGCATTGCCGTCAGATAACGTTTTGCACGCTTTTTCGCTTCTTCTGGGCCAACCTTTTGCCAGGAATCAAGGAAGCTAGCTAAGCCTGATACCGCTTCTTCCCAGGGTTTGAGATTGCCGTTGCTGTCGCTGCAGTACGCACAATAGTGATCGCTTGCACTGTGTGCATCGGGTGCCGACATCGGCATTCCGCAAGCCTGGCAGAACTGTTTATGTTGTGACATATGATGCTCCTTATGGTGACATCCTGATTAATAAATATACTGAGTGTGTATTGTGCAGGTGATGCCTCAGATCAAAGCAAAGGTGAAGCCCCCGGTATTTCCGGTCAGAAATACCGGGAACCTGTTGTTACCTGGCAATAAGCGCGAATACGCCCCAGCCAAAGAATTCCCGCGCGTACGTTACGTGGCGTTTCGGCGAGATGTTTAGCTCGGCCCTGACTTCCGCTACGAAGTCATCATCAGGATTGGCCTCCAGCCAGCGGCGCATGGTCAGCCACTTCGCTGCCTCATACCGGTCCCAGCCTTCCTGGTCTGCCAGTACCATTTCCACCACGTCGTAGCCGAGTTCATCGAACGCACTCACAAGCCCCGGAAGCGTCAGGAAATCGGTTGACGAACTGACGCCACAGGCCAGGGCTATCTCGTCCGTTGCCGGTACCTGACGCCAGTAGGGTTCGCCGATAAGCATGATCCCGCCCGGTTTCAGGCTTTGCGCCAGCAGTTCAACCGTCCCGGCAAACCCACCGGCAATCCATGTCGCGCCGACACAGGCGGCTATATCGCATTTCTCTTCTGCCACATATCCGGCGGCGTCGTTATGAATGAAATGAACCCGGCTGCTGACGTCGAGTTCTTCTGCGCGGCGTCTGGCCTGCTCGCTGAACAACTGGCTCATGTCGATACCGACCCCGGTAATGGCGTGATCGCGGGCCCAGGTACAGAGCATTTCCCCCGAGCCGCTGCCGAGATCAAGAATGCGGGTGCCCGGCTTCATGCGCAGCACGCGACCCAGCGTGGCATACTTCTCTTCGGTGAACGGGTTGTGGATGCGGTGTTCGCTTTCACTGATGGTAAAAATACGTGGGATATCCAATTTGGAATTCCTTTTATTGCGTTGAGTATTAAGAGGAAGTTCCTCTGAGGCTTTTGCTTTTTCGGCTAGCAGAGCAAACAGCTTTCCTTCAAATGTTTCGCTGACTGGCCAGTCGTGGCTTTCAGGAGGAGGAAGCAGGTTAAATCCGGCATTGTCGAGCAGGCTGACGTACTCGTCATCGCGCCAGGCCGTCATCTGGCTGCCGAAACGGGTGGTTTGGCCGTTTGCCTCTATGGCCCAGAACTGCGTTGAGCTGGTCTGTGCTTCCTCATCCCAGCCATGTTCCGTCAGCAGTAGGTGAGGGACGCCCAGAAACAACCCGTCCGGACAGCGTTGCCAGCTCGGTTCAGCTATTCCCTGACGTTTAACTTCGTCGAAAGTATGGACTTCAGTGAGCAGCCTTCCACCCGGCTCCAGCCACAGCGCGCATCGGCTGACGAGCGAGCGCGCATCTGCCGTGCTAAATACATTCAGTTCCCCGAACGTCATCATGATGAAATCGAACGATTTATCCGGCCAGTATGCGCGGATATCCTGCTGGACATAGTCGATATTCAATCCGGCATTCTGCGCCTGCTGACGAGCCCAGTTCACAGATGCCGGTGAGAAATCCACACCGGTGCAGTGAAATCCGCGCTCTGCTAAGCGGTGGGTGTAAAAGCCGGGACCGCAGCCGAGATCGAGAATACGTGCGCCTGGGGGTAATAGGCTGGCGATCCAATTCACCTGCCGCTCAATGACCTCCTGCCTGCGGCTGGCCCAGTCGTGATCCTGCGACAAATGGTTCGCGAGCATGCGCTGGCTAAAGGCCGGTTCGTCCCAGGGAATTTTGCTCTCCTCCGCCGACAGTTGAATGTGTCGGGATGAGGAAATAAGGGTGCTGATATCCATTATGCTCTCCTTAGCGATTATCGAGCTGAGCGCGAACGTTATTCAGCCCGGTGGTGTTGATTCGATAGGGTTGACCGTTGACGGATTTGATCAGTTTTTTGGTTTTGAGTTTTTTGAAGACGGCGAGCGTGCAGTCGGTCAGCAACAGCCCTTCGCGGCTGTAGCATTCAACGGAGGTGACGCGGCCTGAAGAATCGCGGACGTGCGCAATACGTCCACCTTTAGCGAGAACGTGTAAGGTACGTTGTTCCTGACGGGATAAATTCATACTGAAGAACCTGTTTAATCATCATGTGCAAAACGTGCAAACACACAGCGGTGTCCGCATTCGATTTCGACGCATTGATAATCAGTCCGGCCTGAAAAGGTCGGGGAGCTGATTATCGGATGATTACATTCTCCAGCATCAAAGCCTCGGGTTGGGTTGAAAGGTATTTACGGGGTGAATAATAACACCTGATTTTTGTAAGTGAATACCCAAGGATGAAAAGTGTGATCCCGATGGGAGCCTGTCAGGGCTCCCTTATTGAATCGCCTCGTCTTCTTAGCCGTAAAGCGCCGCCTTACCGATGGAGGAGAATAAATCCATCTTATGAATCACAATCTCCTTCGCCGCGTCCATTGGCTTAAGATATAAGGCGTTAGGTTCGTGACTTCCTGATTTCAGTTCTTCTCCAAGGGCAACATAGAATGCTTTTTTCATATCGCTGGAAATGTTGATTTTGCTAACACCGTGCTGGATAGATTCTGCCACCTCAGCATCTTTGTTACCTGAACCACCATGCAGAACCAGAGGGATGCCCAGACGCTGCTTAATGGCTTTCAGCCTCTCGATATCCAGTTTCGGCTGTTTTCCTGCCGGGTATAACCCGTGTGATGTTCCAATCGCAACCGCTAATGTATCGACCCCTGTCTCTCTCACAAACTGTTCAGCCTGATGTGGATCGGTATAAAGGATTTCAGCGTGCCCGCCTTCGCTGCTGCCCTCAGCCACACCTATCGTGCCGAGTTCCGCTTCAACAGATACGCCCGCAGCATGAGCTACCTCGCTTACATAACGGGTGATCGCAATGTTTTCCTCAAATGGAAGGGCTGAGGCGTCGATCATGACTGACGTGTAGCCAGTGCGTATGGCACGCATAACCTGTTCCAGCGTCTGTCCGTGGTCCAGATGGATCACGACGGGTACCGTTGCCTTAATCGCCAGTTCGCGAAGATAGTAAATAAAATCATCCCCGGTAAATTCATGCTCATCAGGATGCACTTCAAGAATGACGGGTGAACGAAGTTTTTCTGCAACCTCAATGACGAGCCTGGCAAACTCGGCAGAGGCAATATTGAATGCGCCAACACCAAATTTATTTTGCTGAGCTATGGATAAAATCTCTTTCATATTCATAAGCATGGTTAAATCTCCTGTACAGTTTCAGGGCTGTCTTTCTTAATAAAACGAAGAATAAGGGCCGTCAGTAATGCGCCTGCAGCAATGGCAGCGATATAGCCAACAACATTGGTAATCACATTCGGAATAAACATGACAAATACGCCACCGTGCGGGGCTCTTGATGCACATCCCAGCGCCATAGAGAGGGCTCCTGCCAGCCCGGACCCTGCAATAATGGCGGGGATGACGCGGAGCGGATCAGCGACTGCATAAGGGATTGCACCTTCCGTGATAAAAGACAGGCCAAGAACATAGGTGACTTTGCCGGTGTCTCTTTCCTGACGGGTAAATTTACGACCAAATAGCGTGGTGGCGAGCGCAATGCCTAACGGCGGTACCATGCCAGCAGCCATGCAGGCGGCAATCGGTTCATAGATACCTGTCGACATCAGGCCGATAGCAAACATACAGACGGTTTTATTCAGCGGTCCGCCCATGTCGAAGGCCACCATCATGCCTATCAAAAGTCCCATAATGGCTGCGTTGGTATTCCCGAGGTTTTGAAGGAATAAGGTTAGCGAGTCGAGAAGAAACTTAATTGGCTCGCCAATGACTAATACCATCAACGCACCGGTAATAAAAACGCTCAGTAACGGGACGATCAGTATTGGTTTCAGGCCTGCTACGGACTTAGGGAGATTGATATATTTCACGATAAGCAGTGTGATATATCCCGCCAGGAATCCGGCCAGTAGCGCTCCGAGAAATCCCGAACCCGTTTGTATCGCCATCATGCCGCCAACTGCCCCAGATACCATGCCCATATTGCCGCTAATCGATTTACTGATGCCAAGTGAAAGAATAGGCAGCATTAGTGCAAATGCAGCGCCGCCCCCGATATCAGAAAGCATTTTTGCAACAGGGCTGAAATTTGGATCGCCAGGTGTTGCAGCGGTAATGCCAAATGAGAAACTCAGGGCAATAAGAATGCCACCGGCTACCACGAACGGAATCATCAAGTTAACGCCGGTAATAAGATGTATATAAATATGGGAAACGAGAGATTTATCCGTATCTTTTTGTGGCTGCTTTTCCGAAATATCTGACTCAAGATTCCGTTCAGGCTGTAATTTTCCAGAAATAATATCATCCAGTAACCCAGAAGCATCTTTCGCTGCACGCGTTACCGAAACGCGGATAATGTTTTTATTATTAAAGCGCGAGAGATCAATAATCTTATCGGCAGCGATTAAAACAATGTCCGCCTGTCTGATATCATCATCTGTAAAAATATACTCACTCTCAACAGCGCCATGAGTCTCAACAAGTAAGGGAATGCTTTTTTTACAAGCGTTCTTTTTAAGATTTGCTTCGGCAAGGTATGTATGTGCAACGCCAGTTGGACAGGCGGTAATTGCAATAATTTTCATTTTATTCTCCTTGTAAGGATGCTACTCCCCGGTATTGCTGATAATTAACCGGTACAGTTCCTCTTGTGAGTTGGCATTAAGTAATTTTTCGACGACGTCATCATCTCCTAATGCAATTGATATACGGGCCAACACTTTTATATGCCCCGCTCCGCTGTCGACTTCTTTCACGGCAAACAGAATCACTAGACGAACATCGGAACTATCCATGGTTTCCCAGTCGACAGTCTCCTTAAGCCTGGCAACAGCAATTCTGGTTTGTTTAACCCATTGGGATTTCCCATGTGGAATAGCAATCTGATTTTCGAAACCCGTTGACCCTAGTGCTTCTCTTGCAAGCACGTCAGCGATAAACCCTTGTTTATTATCGATCACACCTTCTTCGCATAGCGACTGCGTCAGTTGCTCAATGACATCCATTTTACTGTTCGCCTGCATATCAGTTATCACGCAGGCTTTGCTTAATAGATCACTTAAAACAATTTTATCTAACATGCTATTTCTCCTGAGGGTTGCGTTCGGTGAACAACGTTTCCGTCACGCGAATAATATCTTTTGCTGAAAAAAGAGCGGATACATATGCCACAGGGATCATCATTTCTTCTATCCTCACCGTTGAAATAATTAAGTCACACCTCTTTTCAGATAATGTTTTTTTAAGCCTGTTTCCGGGCACGATATCGACGATCTCCCAGTCCGGGAATGCTTTTATAATCCGACTATATAAAAGTTGCGATGTGCCGACTCCACTGGAGCAGACAAGAATGATTTTTTTATTTTCTTTAACCTTTTCTATTGCGGCCTGAATATAAACGCTTAAATAAGCAACTTCATCCTCTGAAGGGGGATCGTGTTTATCGTAGTTATTTATTTTCATAGTGGCATTTCTAACAGCAGTGAAAACATCTGAGAGCTCTTTTTTTATCTCATCAAGAAGAGGGTTATGAATAATTATCCGGTAAGTTAGTCGATTTAACATCGGCTTAATATGCATGACCAGAGAGTTCAACAGTGTTTTGTCTGATATCAAATCACATTTAAGCGACTGAGAGATATCACTTGTCAGATTTATAGCATAACTTACCGCCTCTTTATCCTGAAAATCGTTATCTGGAAGGTTGGTTAAGGTCGTGTCTTTTCCTGATGAAATCAGATACTGATAGATGTAGCTAGTTTCAATATCTGGAAAGGGAAATGTATATTTTCCCTCTAGCCATGATATTGCCTTAACTGCAACTTTCCATTCTTTATTATCATGAGTTGGAACCTTGTTGTTATCGGTATGAGGGGGACACTTCTCCATTCGTCTGATGGTGACCAGTAAATGTGAAAAAAGATTGGTGTAGTATGGTTCACTGATGGCACATGCTAATTCACCTTCTATGAAGGTGATGAGGTTGATACAGTTCGCGACGTTTTCTTTACCAAACTCTTTTATGAGTTGTACACGAGAAAATCTGTCGATTCGACTATCGGTCATCTGATAATTGCATATTACGCTATGTGTTATGATCTCCTTGAGAGCCATGCGAATATCATAGTCATTACCTTCAACATACGTTCCCGTATGATTCTTTATCATCACTAGTGAAAAACTGCCCAGCTATTTATCAATTTTATTTAAATCCTCTACGATTGAGGAGCGACTAATGAAATACTTGTCTGATAAGAAAGTAATGGATAACGGCGTTGGTGAGTGCGTCAGCAAATCAGTGATGATGCCAATGAGTCTTTTGCTTTTTAATATGTTAGCAACATGTTCGTCTGGGGATGCGACTGGCAAAGACACTATTTCGGTTGCATTCAGCCTCAGGCCCAGGCCAGGTCTGCAGAGTATGTAATCGCCTTTATCAGCGAAAAAGTCGTTGATAGCATCTACATCTCTTCTGAGCGTACTCACTGAAATATGAAGGATTTTCGCGGCCTGAGCCGTGCTTAGCCAGCCATCTTCCTGAGCTAATCGATTTACCAGTAATATTTGTCTTTTGCTCAGCACTTTCATTATCCACTCCTTCGAAGAAATGTTGGCGCTTCATTGATGTTAGTTATAACGACTCTAATGATGAGAGGAAATACCATGTAATGAACGCATGTATACCATCACAATGAACAGCTCGTTATTCGGGAGAGGCGTGATTATACGTGGGCATTTGTAAGTTAATGTCCCTAAGAGAAAAGAATAAGGTAGTTAACTGGTTTAATGGATGAGTATATTAATGGTGTGAGCTTGATGTTAATTGTGCTTTCAAAAAAAACACAATTTGGAGACGAAGTTAAATGAGTCATATACAGAAACTTTCATAGCAAGATTTGCCTTTTGAAGTAATCTTTTTCTAAGAAATGCTCTGGTTGATATGTCATTCAGTTGAAGTTTTTCCTGAAATGTTTAAAAAGAAACAAAGGGCAGGGGATTGCCCTCTGTTTGTGTTCGTGACTCTGAATTAAGGTGCAGTACTGAAAAACTCCCCAAACTTCACTGCCAGCCAGCCAACCGGTGTGGTCGCCCCCCCGACAATATTAGTAATTTCAGACATTCCCTCCGGCACTGGAATGTTGGAGTTAACCGCCGCCTGAGTGTATTCCTTAGAAATGTCCGTTCCGACGTACAGAATGCAGCTGACGATCAGCGTGCCGCTAATGAACATGCGGAACATATTACGTTTACAGAATGGCGTGACCATCGCCAGCAGGAACATCAATGAAGCCAGGTCGACAAATGGCAGAACGCGGTTACCGGGCAGAATGATAGACAGCACTATGGCCATCGGGATTAACAGAAGTCCGGTTGCCAGCACTGAAGGTTCGCCAATTAATAACGCGGTATCCATGCCAATGTAAAAGTCGCGGTCAGGGAATTTGGCCTTCAATTTTGCTTCTGCGGCATCACGGACGATTAGTAATCCCTGCACCAGTATTTCAATCATTTTGGGCAACAGCAGCATCGCGGCGGAGACTTTAATTGCCAGAGAAACGGCAGCTGAAACGTCGTACCCGGCAAGGAAAGCCAGCAGCAATCCCAGTACAAAACCCAGAGTCAAAGGCTCACCAAATACACCGAACTTTTTATTAATGCTTTCCGGATCAAAATTGATTTTATTGATAAGCGGAATTTTATCAATAATGTAATTACAGGCAATGCCAAAGGGGACGTAGGCTATACAGGTAAGATGGGGGAAGGAAATCCCTTTGAGATTATAGTTTTTTTGCAAATATGGGGCGGTTAAATCTGCTGCCAGTAGTGTTAAGACAAAAATACCAAATGTTATGCCGACAGAAAGCCAGTAGTTGCCGGTTCCGGCATACACGACCGAACCCATTATCAGGAATATCCAGTAGTTGAAGATATCGATATTCACCGTTTTGGTTAATTTGAGCAGCAGCATAGCCAGGTTGATGACAATAAAACCGACCACCACAGGCAGCATCAGCGGAGAGCCCCAGCCAATCGTTGAAGCGGTCGGCCACCCGGTGTCGACGACATTCAGCTGCAGGCCGATGCGCTCGACCATTGCCTGAGATGCTGGGCCAATGTTCGTCAGCAGCAGGCCAATTACCAGGCCGACGCCTTCAAACCCAATACCGACCAGCATCCCGGCTTTAAATGCCGTGCCAATTTTTACCCCAAAGCAAAGTGCTATGATAAAGAATATTACTGGCATCATTACTGATGCCCCCAGACTAATAATGCTGTTGATAATATCCATAATTATTCCTTAACAAGGCGGCCGAATTGGGCGCGAGCGAAGCCGTGCCCAATGGGCTCAATAATAAACCTTAAAGGTCTTTTTTATATTTAACTGAGTTTCTTCAGCAAGATCTCAGCAAATAGTTTGGGTGAATTACTGAAGGCGTCGAGCGTACTGCCCGCAATATGCGGGGTGATGGTGACGTTATTCAGTAAATAAAACGCGCTGTCATCAGGTAACGGCTCATCGTCGAAAGTATCCAGCGCCGCCCCCATAATTTTTCCGGTCTGTAGAGCGTCAATCAGATCGCGTTCATTGATTAGCCCGGAGCGCGCAGTGTTGACAACAATGGCGCTGCTTTTCATTAACCCGAAATGGTGTGCGTTGATCAGGTTTTCGGTTTCCGGCGTCATACGGGCATGGAGTGAGACAACGTCAGCCCGTGTTACCAGTTCGTCGAGAGTATCGACTTTCTCATAGCGTTCGTGGCCGGAGACGTACTTATCATAAAAGATAATTTCCGTGCTGAAGGCGCTAAGAAAACCCGCGACGAGTTGAGCAATATGACCCAGGCCAACCAGACCGACAACCTTACCGCCAAGCTCTGGAATAGCCTGATGATTCGGGCTGTCTTTACGCCAGAACTTATCGCGTAACGCATCATGAGAACGGGCAATATTGCGCATTTCGGCCAGCATCATCCCGACCGTAAATTCCGCTACGCTGCGGGCATTGCGCCCCGGCGTGTTCATTACCTCAATTCCTCGGGCCAGTGCGACCTGCTGGTTGACGTTTTCAACGCCCCCTCGCAATACCCCGATGTATTTGAGCTTTGGCAGTTTATCCAGCACTGCCGTATTGACCGGGGCAAACTGGGTTATCAGGATTTCAACGTCGTCAGCACCCTCAAGTAAGGCTGCGGGTAACGTGACCGCTTCTGCGCCTTCCTGCTCGACCCGCAGATTATCTTCCTGCAATTTTTCGATCGAATCATGCGACCATTCACGAACTTCAACGTCGATACCTTTATCCCTGAGCGCATTAAGACCTGCATCCATCATCGCTTTGTTGATAAAAAGATCGGCAATTGCCAGACATTTCATAGTGATTCTCCATAGATTAACGCATCAACATACCGCCGGTGACATCCAGAGTTGCTCCCGTCATATAGCTGGTTTTAGGAGAAACCATGAAGACCCCGATGTCGGCAATTTCATTTGGCTGAGCCACCCGACCTACTGGAATACGGCTGACGTAATAGGCAGGATCCTGTTCAATATTTTTACGGATCATCGCGGTGTCCATAATCCCGACAGCGATGTTGTTCACGTTGATATTTTGTTTTGCTACCTCTCTTGCCAGCGAGATAGAGAAAGCTACCAGGCCCGCTTTACTTGCCGCGTAATGGGCATGGCCGGTTGTGGAGCCATGGAACGCAGCCTGTGAAGTAATATTTAAAATGCTGCCAGCCTGATCTTGTTGCAGGCAGTGATTCACAAACAATTGGCTTAAATGGAATACCGCTTTCAGGTTCACATTCATTACCAAGTCCCAGTCTTGTGGGGTTATCTCGGTGACGTAACCACTGAGCCAGATACCGGCGTTATTGACCAGAATGTCGGCCTTTCCCATCTGCTCAATGCAGGCCGCAAAGAGATGCTCCCGGCTTTTCTCATCGGCAAGATCGGTTTTCACCGCAATAATTTTGACGTCAGTGGTGGATTTCACCTGTTCAATCAGTAATTCCGGGCACTCTTCATCACGCAGGTACGTGAAACAGATATTGACGCCTTCTTTAGCCAGGGAAAGGACAAATTCCCGGCCAAGCCCCGTGGCTCCACCGGTGACGATGGCTGTGCGGTGTTTCAGATTTAGATCCATTCATTCCTCACTTAATGCGTGATGTAGTTACTGCAGCTTTTCCATGGGGACTGCATTTCAGATAACAGGTTTTTGTAGAGCTGATATTTGTCCTGGTACACTTGCTGATGGGCCGGATTCGGCGTCACGGTACGCGCGACGCGCACCATTTCATTGGACGCGGCGAAGACATCATCAAACCAGCCAATCATGACAGCGGCTGTCATTGCGGTACCGAGTGTGCCGTGTTCTTTGACATCAACAATCTCAAGCGTGCACTGGAAGATATCGGCAAAAACCTGTAGCCAGACCGGCGAGTTGGTGACTCCCCCAGCAATTCGGATGGTGCGACTCAAATCCGGATTGATGTTCCGTAAACGTTCGGTGTGATAGAGATGGCTGAACGCCACACCTTCGTAAATCGCACGCAGGAAATGCGCTTTTTTATGGAAACTGTTCACCCCAATAAAGCCTGCTGAGGCATCGGGAATGGTGTTAGAGCCAAATACGAAAGGAAAGAACAGCAGATGGCTTTCTTCTGGCGTCGTGGATAAGACCAGCGAGTTACACAACTCATAGACGGAAGATCCCTGAGCAGCAGCGGTTTCCCGGTCGTTCTCCATGAAATTATTGATAAACCATTCAAGATTACTGGCAGACGTCGGACTAGCCTCTGTTATCAGCCATTTACCGTCGATCGGGTAAATCGAAGTCATAAACAGATCTTTGTCGATAACCGGATGGTCAGTCACATATTCATTGATGCTCCAGGTTCCGGTGATGATAGCCAGCTTATCAAGAGTGTTAATCCCGGAGGCGACAGACGAGGCGGAAATGTCGAACACGCCGCCAGAGACGGGGGTGCCTGCGCATAAGCCTGTCTGACGGGCGACTTCATCGGTTATCCGACCGCAGCAGTCCGTGGACAGTTTGACGGGTGGCAATTTCGTGCGCAGGTCAGCAAGCCCCCACCATGCCAGTAGTTCATCGTCATACTTGCGGTCACGTACGTTAATCAGGTTGGTCCCGGAGATGTCAGTAAGCTCAAGATAAGCCTCTCCGGTCAGGTAGAAGCGGATCAGGTCTTTTACCATAAAAATGGTATGTGCTTTCTGCAGCACCTCCGGCTCGTTATCCTTCAGCCAGGCCAGCAGAGCAATGGGTTGTCCGGCCCAGATTGACTGCATGGTTTTAGGCAGGATGTCGGTCAAAAACTCGGGTGAGTTTTGCCACTTTTCTACGTACTCTTTTGCCCGACTGTCGGTTGAGATAATGCCGTTGCAGACCGGGTTGCCAGCTTCATCTACCAGATACAAACCGTTCCCATGTCCGGTGACGGCGATTCCTTTGATTTGACTGGCGTCGATCCCTGATTGCTCAATCGCTTTTTTGATGACCTCGATGTTAGCCGCCCACAGCTCGGTAATATCGCGTTCGGTATGAAATTCCCTGGGTGTCAGCATCTGGGTGGATTTTGACGCGATAGAAACCACTCTGCCGTTGCGATCGTAGATAGCCGCCTTAGTGACTGTCCCGCCAATATCGATACCCATTACATATTCATCTTTCATTACCGTGGACTCCTTATTGGTTACCATAAACCCGGCTCGCTGGTGGTTATTCCTTTAAACCCGGCATGGAATATTTTATCTACAAGGTATTTCCGCTTTACAAAGCCTCCGGCGATGAATATCACGTCAAAGCCATTTAAGTTTCGGCTAATCAATTCCAGACACTGGCAGGCATATTCAGCAGGTAAGATTTCTATTGCATCCGGCGGGTTATGTTTAACGATATCGATAGACTGATCCAGTGATCGAGAATCGATAAGTAACACCCGAAAAATAGTCAATAACCCCTCTTTTTTTGCATAGCGCAGGGCGGAGAGATTGGAAGAAATAACACCATCAACTTTATAATAACTTTTCAGTAGATTGATCCCAGCCTGATCGGGTTTAAACCCGCCGAGTAACTCCAGATGGACCAAAACCTTCTTACCACTTTGATGACATTTGCCTATCAGTGATTGCAGATTGCCGATATTGGCCTCTGACAACAGAACATATTCCGATGCACAGGATAATGCCTTGTCAAAATGTTTATACTTTCTAACTGAAGGAATGATGGTGTTATTTAAAAACATATTAGTATCCGATGTTATTTAGCCATATAGAGGCTGTATGCTTCTTCCGCAGAGGCATTTTCGTGGACGATAGCATTCAGGCCTGCGACCACTCTGTCTGGTCGCGGGTCCTGAGTGATATTTCGACCCACTGCCACGCCTTTAGCCCCAACCTGCATACAGTGCTGAACAAACTTGAAGTAACCATCAATGCCGGTTTTTGGGCCACCAAGTGCAAGGACGGGAACGCCTGCCGCTTCGACGATCAAGCGGTCTTCCGCTGTACCTGTAAAACGTGTTTTGATGACATCGGCCCCCAGTTCCACTGCGGCGCGAGCCGAGGCGGCGATAATTGCCGGGTTGTTCGAGTCGTCGCTGGTCACGGGGTAGCCATAGGGAAGTGATTCGACAATTAGCGGCATGTTCCAGCGGTCTGCGGCCTGTGCCAGTTGCATTGCCATGATGTGCGTTTTTTCTTCGTTGAAGGCACCCGGGAAGGTCATGCAGACGACACCTTCAGCGCCGACTTTTAATGCATCTTCAACGGTAAACATCGGGGTAGTATCGGGAACGGTATTATCAAAAATACTGACTGTACTATCGACGCGTAATACAACAGGAACCGAATTTAATGGCTCACGAAAATTTTTCAGCATGCCGTACGTGACCAACGCACAATCCAGCCCTTGCTCAACCAATGCCGGCAGTTGGTTTATCGTATTATCAATACCATTTGTTTTCGTGGAAAAATAGTAACCATCCAGCGCTAATGTCACTGATTTACCATCTTTTGCAAAAATCTTTGAGAGACGGCGTTCTTTAGACATTTAT
>NZ_SZWS01000055.1:237745-257483 GCF_005281245.1 Citrobacter sp. wls826 | reverse complement strand
AGAGACTCACGTCTCTGAGGGCTTTCTATTCACATACCCTTGTGATAATGGTTCAGAAATCTAAATCATTATCAGTTAATTTGTTTTGCAATTTGAGAGGGGTTTAAACTTTGTTTATATTTAAATCCGTTCTCTTGCGTGCTTAAATAACTAACATGCTCAGGATTAGCTTGTCTAGCGTGAGTGCCAAAACTGAGATACTGATCACGTCAATTTTTTATTCTTGTAAGAATCAACGGGACAACGATTTAAAATAACCAGTTGAAATCGAACAATTAATGATTCTTTCGAAAGGTCGCTAGTGGTTAAGATATTTTAGCCCTACAGGTCGTCGATATCACATCCGTTATTCCAGCAAATCGTAGAACACAAACGCCAGCTTATTACCATCCGGATCGCGTACATAGGCGCTATAGAACCCGTCACCGTACTGGGGACGATATCCCGGCCCCCCTTCATTCGTACCGCCAAGCGACAGAGCGAGAGTATGGGCCTGCTGTACCTGTTCTACGGACACAGCATTCAATGCCACCATGGTCCCATTACCCACAGACGCCGGTTGTTTATCAAATGGTCGGCCCACGCAAAGGCCAGTCGTGGTGTTCGCACTAAATGTCCCCCAGGACGCGCCTTCCTCGTTGCGCCCCGCGGGCGGGTGACTAAGTAATTCCATCAGCGGATCATAGAATGCGATAGCGGTGGGAAGATGGTTCGTGCCCAACATAAAGTAAGAGAACATGGTTCCTCCTTTGTATCAATGCTCTGGCTGAATGAGCCTCTGAAGATGAGCCGCCCGTGAAGTGTTTCAGACGGCTTACCTGACTATATCCGACGGGTTGCGGTTTTCATACTCACCACAAATGCCTTCAGTTCTGCCAGCATCACATCTTCATTCGCCGCATATTTCTCGATGATGTTGACGATGGCGGAGCCGGATATTGCGCCAGCCGCGCCCGCTTGGATAGCGTCAGAAACCTGCTGGGGTGTGGAGATCCCAAACCCTTGCACCGCTGGTGGTGCCTGATACTCCTCCAGTTTTTTCACCAGATGATGTAATGACCCTGTCGCCTGCCGTTCCGTACCTGTTACCCCGGCGCGAGAAAGCAGGTAGGTGTATCCGCACCCGTAAGTTGCTATCTGATGTATCAGTTCATCGTTGGCGTTCGGCGGGCAGATAAAAATTGGCGCGACGTGATGGTTTGTTGCTGCCTTGCGAAACGGCGTTGACTCCTCGAACGGTACATCTGCCACCAGAACCGAATCGACTCCGGCACGCTCACACCTGGCATAAAACTCATCAATACCCCGGTTAAAAACCAGATTGGCGTAAACCAATAAACCAATGGGGATGTTGGGATGCTTATGGCGAATAGTGGCTAACATCTCAAAACAGGTCGTCGGCGTGACATCCGCAGCGAAAGCCCGCAGTGCGGCGTTCTGAATGGTTGGGCCATCCGCCAGCGGATCGGAGAAAGGGATCCCGAGTTCCAGCGCGTCAGCCCCCGATTCAATCAGAACGTCAATAATCCTGAGTGATTGTAACGGATTGGGATCACCTAACATCACGAAAGGAACAAACGCACCTTCTCCACGGTTTTCCAGCTCTGCGAACAGGTTGTTATAGCGTTCCATCAGATTTCTCCTCGTGCGTTCAGAATATCGTGTACGGTGAAAATGTCTTTGTCGCCGCGCCCGGAAAGGTTGACCACCAGCAGTTGCTCCTTATCCGGGTTATCATTCATCATTCTCAATGCGTGGGCCAGCGCATGAGAGGACTCCAGGGCGGGAATAATGCCTTCTTTCCGGCTCAGGGTTTTGAAGGCATCCAGTGCCTCATCGTCGGTAATGGAGACGTAGTTTGCTCGCCCCGTACTGTTCAGGTACGCATGCTGTGGTCCGACGGAAGGGAAATCCAGACCGGCAGAAATGGAACAGGATTCAATGAGTTGTCCCTCATCGCTCTGCATCATTGGTGATTTCATGCCAAAGTAGATCCCCACACGACCGTGTTTCAGCGGGGCACCGTGCTCGCCAGTTTCAATTCCGTGACCCGCTGGTTCAACGCCGATAAGACTCACGCATGTCTCATCAATAAAGTCAGCAAACATGCCGATAGCGTTGGACCCGCCACCAACGCAGGCGATCACCGCATCCGGCAGGCGTCCTTCTTTTTCCAGAATCTGTACTTTTGTCTCCTCGCCGATCATGCGCTGAAACTCACGCACGATGGTCGGGAACGGATGTGGTCCGGCCGCTGTACCCAGCATAAAATGCGCCGTTTCATAACTTCCGGACCAGTCGCGTAGCGCCTCGTTCGAGGCATCTTTCAGGGTGGCAGAGCCGCTGTGTACCGGGATCACTTCTGCCCCCATCAGACGCATACGAAACACGTTCGGCGACTGGCGCTCAATATCCTTTGCCCCCATATAAATGCGGCATTTCAGGCCAAGCAATGCGCTGGCCAGGGCCGACGCTACACCATGTTGACCCGCTCCGGTTTCGGCAATAATTTCAGTCTTGCCCATTCGCTTTGCCAGCAGCGCCTGGCCCAGTACCTGGTTAGTTTTATGCGCGCCGCCGTGCAGCAGATCTTCACGTTTGAGGTACAGCGTGGTTCGGGTACCTTCCGTCAGGTTCCGGCATTTTGTCAGGGCGGTCGGTCGACCGGCATAGTTCTTCAACAGGCCGGTAAACTCAGCCTGAAATGCTGGGTCTTTCTGCGCACTGACGAAGGCTTCTTCCAGCGCACGCAGTGCAGGCATAAGAATTTGCGGGACAAACATCCCGCCAAATTCGCCAAAGTAGGGGTTAAGTAGTGTGTTCATTATGGCTCCTTAGAGTATGCGCAGTGCCTGATGAATCGGGCCAACTCCCGTTCCTGACGCTGCTGGTAAAGTAAATCAGGGCTGCGCAGCGCATCCTGCTGCGTTTATGTGCTGTCGTGATTCGCGTTCGGTAATTTTGGGCAAAAAAAAGCCCGCTCATGGCGGGCCGGGTATCGGTGTGCAAACTGCATACGTGACGATACTGCCCGTTAACGGGAAGTGCGCCACCAGCTATGTAAAGTCATCATTGAGAATGTCATTGTCCGATACCTGTTAAAAGTGAACCCACGTACTAGTTAACTAGTTTGTAATGGCTGGGTCAACTCTTTTTTGGCGATTTTTTATCCGCTGGTCAGTTCGTTGTATTTAGGAAGAAACATCACCAGGATTGATTAAACTCATATACCCGATGATGGCTGCTTTGTTAGTCTCGGCCTAACTAATGTTGGTTGACTGGATTATAGCGTTGGAAATCTTTTTTTAACCCGCTGAAAAATATCTCTTAAATATTTTTCATACATAAACATTCATGGTCCGTTCAGTACGGATCCGGTTTTGTATGGGTTAAAAAAGGTACGTTATGAAAGTTACATGGACTGTCACGCCTGTGGGGTATCAGCGCATTGCGAAACGCTGCCCTTCGTGCAGCACTAAACGGGACTTCTTGCCTTCGGAAGCATTTCGGGTTAATTCGCAAAAGAAGGTGCTGGACGTGTGGAGTATCTATAAATGCACACACTGTGATTATACCTGGAATATCTCCCTGTTTACGCGTCTGCCCGTCAGCAAAATTAACCGCCAGCTTTATCATCGGCTAATGACAAACGATGCCGCCACGGTACAGCACTTCGCAAGTGATATCGCGATACTGAAGCGGAACAACGCAGAGCTATCGGGTCGGCCTGATTTTACCGTTCAGGAGCGCTGGGCGGTAAGCATCACCGCCCACCAGCGGGTCCGCGTTCGTGTCAGGATTTCCCGTTCATTCCAGATCAGCCTGTTGTCGATTTTAAAGCAGCAGCTCATGCTGAGCGCTGGTGAAATTCAGAGACGAGTGGAAGCAGGGCAGATCAGCGGCGTTACGATGAAGATGCTTAAATCGAGAAAGCTGAAGGCGGCGGAATATGAATTCCAGCTGTCTGCGGAAACGTTATATGCCCGGCGCAGGATTGTTCTGACACGTCGTTAAAAAGTAAGAAGCTCACCCCAGGAAATAAACGTCAGTATGGCAGGCGTTAACAGAATGAGGGATATACCAGGGATAGGGTGGGCTTCTGCTTTTCAGGTTCTGAGCCAGAAATCGTTGCGATTAAATCTGATAAATAATATCGCGTGAATTGTTTTAGAGCTGAATGGTGCCTTAAAGGATTGGTATATTGGGAAAGGCGTAGCTTAGAAAGAATGGGTTGTATCAATGACCGCGTGAATCCGCAATACGTTGCTGTAGCCAGCCTTCGATTTCACTTTGCTTCCAGCGGGAGCTGCGGCCGAGCTTAATTGGCTTCGGGAATTGGCCTTCTTTTATCAGTTTGTAGAACCACTTGTCCGTCAGCCCTGTAAGCTTCGTGAGGAAGCGCATATCCACCAGTTGGTCATCAAGCAAAGAAATTTGTTCTGTCATAATGCTGTCTTCCATTGTGGGATTATCCTGAGCTGGTGGTTGATTGCTCGTTACTACCAGCCCTTCCACATCAATGGATTGATACGTAAAAAAGTGCAGAATGTAAGTTACAACGTGCGAGGACGCCCCAGTCCGCTGGGCGACGGTACCTCACTGGCTCCGTAGTGATAGTGACCGAACTTTTGCTCTTCTTTGGCAAGGTAGCTGATGATGTAGCGCAGGTTATCGATGGCTTCGGTATCACCGTAGTTCACCGGCCTATCAATACTGACTTCATAAGTGGGTTTGTATTCGCAGCGGTTGTAATAGCCTTCTCGTTGCGTTATTTCCCGCCATATTGTTCCAACTCTCTCAGCTATTGGGTAGGTAGCCTGGTTAAGGTGCCTGTCGAGATAGAACACGATATGGGCATGGCAGCCGTGGTCTACAGAGTTCTCGAGTACCCAGAAATACCCTGCCAGATTCGTGTGCTGCAGGGTGCGTTCAACCAGCATACGTACTTCTCGTTCGGTTTCGTTCCATGAATGACGTTTAAAGCGCTCTGTACCTTTCTGATAGAACAGGTCGAGTCTGAGTGCCTGTATTCGGGAGTATCGGTTCAGTAGCTGATTCAGATGGTCGTTGAGTAGAGACAGTAGAAACCAGTTCATCGTGTATCTGGAATTAAAAGGGTAAGGTGTATGCATTGATTTATCCTTTGTCGGATGGAGTACAAAGGATTGGGATGAGATGTAATTTTTAAGAGAAGCAGGGATAGGCAGATAAAGGGAACTGTGTATCCAGGGGGAATACAGACAGGGTTGCTTGTTGGGGAAGGAGCTATGAACAGAGTGGTATAGAAACAGGGCGTTCCCCTTAATTATACTAAAAACCCAAATGTTCATATCTGCTGGTGAACGATTCTAATGAGGTGAACAGAGGAGATTCGTAGAGTAAAAACCACATGAATAACGCAGTAAAATGTCAGGGTATTATCACAATAAAATCAGCAAGATATCAGTTAAAAATCAGTCATTCTTCAGGTCTGTGACCCGACTCCACCAACCAAAAAGGTGCTAATGCTAATCTCTTTTCGGAAGCAAGAAGCAGAGGGAAGAGACGATGTTGCATTACGATATGATCCGCTACGAGATAATGTACCTAAAAGCGCTGGATGCTTTTTTCAATACAGATCACTCGTTACTGTGCAGTACTTATGATACGCCGGCTCAGTTTCGACGATTGATCTCTCAGATACTTGAACGGCATTTCTTTGGCGATCAGGATAGGATCAAAGTTGCACGGAAAACACTTAAAGAATGGGCTGACCTGCAACTGATTGATAAAGATTATTTTGATTGTTTCAAAGGTACACCAAGAGCATCGTGGTTTGCTCACCATTATATTTTTGAATATCCAGTATTACCTGCAAGGCTGACACTTGGTGGGTTGGGGAATGACTTCGATTGTTCAGGTGGTTTTAATTCTCTTTTACTGGACGATAATATCTTCACAAATCTTGATTTCGCTAATTTGAATATTGACCTGGGCGATATAGATTGGGATCTGATAACAGATCCACAGGCCACAGCTTCGAAAAAAACGAAACGTGTTTTCTCCCGATTTTATCTGAACGCGGGAGCAAGTACCGATCTGTACAACCCCACTCCGGTAACTGAGCGTGAACTCATCAATGGTGTGATGAGGTACATTGATGAAGCCCCATGCTCACTTGGTGATAAGATCTCTTATTTTAAAATACTACATGAGCGCTGGCTTGAACAATATGATTTTTTTCTGTCAGACTTTGACTGGATGTCCCGTGATGATGAAACTCAGTTAGTATATCTCTGGGACTATCTCAAGGGAAAAGGACGAATAGCGGGCTATCTTCGCCCTTATAATACATCTATGCGTTATGACATGATTATTGCGGCTATAGATGTGTGGAACGTCCAACCTGAAGAGAAGTTAGAGTTTATTGAGAAAATGAAACATGCCTGGCAGTCATCAAAATCTTATCGGCGATCTGCTAAATAGCGTTGTGATCCCAGTGGTTTCTTCGTCTGATTTCTCAGTATTGTTATGAATCTTAATCGACCAAGGTTCTATAGCTAGCTGTCTCTCTTTTGTCCCGTTACGTACAGATCACCATAGCCGAGGCATGGAAGTTAGAACTTTTACTTCTGGCTCGAAGCGTACAAGCTGACTGATTTGAAGGTCCGCGATGAGCGAGGAGCGGAAGTCTGTGACAATGTCAGCACCTCACTTTATAGCAGACCGTCCAGCTGTGAACTCAGGGTCATTATTGCCCTGCCTTTACCCTGAGTATGGTTTGCCGGGTGGTATTAAATTCACGCGCAATGGCGCTGATACTGATCCCGGAGTTAACCCGCGCAGGTTACTGGCCGGCTGAATATGCCGACAGAAATCAGGCCGTTGCCCGGCAACGGCTGACGGGAAGTAATGCGTACTGAAAATGGCACACGGCTTACAACCGACGTTCGGTGGCTGAAACGGCAATGTACCGTGTCAAACAGCTGTTTGGCGGGCATCTTACGTTTCGGGATTATGATGGGCAGGTTGGAGAGGCTATGGCCATGATCCGTGCCTTAAACAAAATGACGTGTGCAGGCATGCCAGAAAGTGTACGGATTGCCTGAGGAAGTCAGCGACGAGGAGCGCTTTTATCTAAATCCGATTAATTCAACAAAGCCGCGCGCACGCCGTCAGGGGGAGGTTCTGGAGCTGTCGCTCTGCGATGTCGGGGTAGTGCACGTCATTGATACGCTTGCGGATCTGGCTGCGGCGGAGCAAATCCTGGCACAAGCCTGAACAGCGATTATCATTATAGGTATCGTAGAAGCGATTCAGCTTATTCTTAAGGTCATTAGGCATCACTCCTTTTCTTTTGTTAGGATCGGGCTGTGACAAAATTCATCCATCCAGGGCGAAGTGGACACACAATGGAATAAATGAGCTTATGAGTGAGAATGAAACCCCAATAAAAAAGTCTGAAAACCATATTAACAAGCCGGTGTTTTTCACCTCGGCGTTGTTAATATTTCTTCTTGTTGCCTTTGCCGCGGCTTTCCCCGATCTGGCCGATAAAAACTTCAAACTTCTGCAGAATCAAATCTTCACCAACGCCAGCTGGTTTTACATTCTGGCCGTAGCGCTGATCCTCCTGAGCGTGACGTTCCTCGGGCTGTCGCGCTACGGCGATATTAAACTTGGGCCCGACCACGCCCAACCTGATTTCAGCTATCATTCCTGGTTCGCGATGCTGTTTTCCGCCGGGATGGGGATCGGCCTAATGTTCTTCGGGGTGGCAGAACCGGTGATGCATTACCTCTCTCCGCCGGTTGGTACCCCGGAAACGGTCGAAGCCGCCAAGCAGGCCATGCGCCTGACCTTCTTCCACTGGGGACTCCATGCATGGGCGATTTACGCGATAGTGGCGTTGATACTGGCCTTCTTTAGCTATCGTCACGGCTTACCGCTGACCCTGCGTTCGGCGCTGTATCCGATTATCGGGGATCGCATTTACGGACCGATTGGCCATGCGGTCGATATCTTTGCGGTTATCGGCACCGTGTTTGGCGTGGCCACCTCTCTCGGCTATGGCGTGCTGCAGGTTAACGCCGGGCTTAATCATCTCTTCGGCGTGCCAATTAATGAAACGGTGCAGGTGATCCTGATCGTGGTCATCACTGGCCTGGCAACGATTTCGGTGGTGTCGGGACTGGATAAGGGCATTCGTATTCTGTCCGAGATCAACCTGAGCCTGGCGCTGCTGCTGCTGGCGCTGGTGATGTTGCTGGGACCTACGGTTCTGCTGTTGAAATCGTTCGTTGAGAATACTGGCGGTTATCTGTCCGAAATGGTCAGTAAAACCTTTAATTTGTATGCCTACGAGCCTAAATCGAGCAACTGGTTAGGGGGATGGACGTTGCTGTACTGGGGCTGGTGGCTCTCCTGGTCGCCGTTTGTCGGCATGTTTATCGCCCGCGTCTCGCGCGGCAGAACCATCCGCGAATTTGTGACCGGTGTGCTCTTCGTCCCGGCGGGTTTCACCCTGTTATGGATGACCGTCTTCGGAAACAGCGCGATTTATCTGATCATGCAGAAAGGAGCGACGGACCTCGCCAATACCGTCCAACAGGATGTGGCCCTGGCGCTGTTTAATTTCCTTGAGCACTTCCCGTTCTCCAGCATTCTGTCGTTCATCGCCATGGCGATGGTCATCGTATTTTTTGTCACCTCGGCAGATTCCGGAGCGATGGTGGTGGATACCCTGGCCTCCGGGGGGGCCAGCAATACGCCCGTCTGGCAGCGTATTTTCTGGGCTACACTGATGGGGGTGGTCGCCATTGCGTTGCTGATTGCGGGCGGCCTTAGCGCCTTGCAGACGGTGACCATTGCCAGCGCCCTGCCGTTCTCGGTGATTTTGTTGATATCGATATACGGATTGCTGAAAGCATTGCGACGGGACATCACCAAGCGCGACAGCCAGAATATGACCACCATTGCACCTACCGCTGCGCGTAATCCTATTCCGTGGCAGCGCAGACTGCGCAATATCGCCCATCTGCCAAAACGTTCGTTGGTTAAACGTTTTATGGATGATGTCATTCAGCCTGCCATGACAATGGTTCAGGATGAGTTGAACAAACAGAGCACCGTAAGCCATATCAACAACAGTGGCGAAGACCGTATTCGCTTCGAAGTGGATTTAGGCAATGAGCTTAACTTCATCTACGAAGTCAGACTCCGCGGTTATGTTACTCCTACCTTTGCGATCTCCGGGCTGGATAATGAGGAGCAGCAGGCAGAACAGCATAAATACTATCGGGCCGAAATCTACCTGAAAGAAGGCGGTCAGGATTACGATGTGATGGGCTGGAATCAGGAACAGATTATCAACGATATTCTCGACCAATATGAAAAGCATCTTCACTTCTTACATCTGGTTCGCTAATACAAAAATACCGCCAAACACCGCCTTTCGGCGGTGTTTTTCTTTATTCTGCAGGGATCACCTCCAGGCGGGTATATAGGGGGCCGCTTGGAAAACGGGAAACATCCTACGTTAAGCCTGTTTTTTAAGCAGGCATGACAGGCAGCTTTGAGTGAGGAGCCGAAATTAACATACCTATGAAAGCGACCAAATTTAGCCATCCACTACACAGAGTAAGAAAAGGCAACTTCTAGCGTAATAGCCCGGAACATTATCGGTTCCGGGCTATTACGAAACTTGCTGAATAGTCGCCAGATATCGCTGAACTCATGCTGCCAGTCGCCATTAGTGAAATCAGCAAGATAATTACGGATATGAAACCAGTTTGTCGCAGGCGATTAAGGGAAGTTATTATGCTTCCCATAATGCACACTTTAAGAAATTTGCAAACTATTCATATAAGGTATATATGAATTTTATTCAATAGGTAAATTGTGCTGTTTTAAGAAAGATAGTTTATCCCAGTAGCCTCTTTGAAATATAATTTTATTATTTACTATTTGAAAAAAACCGCAACCTCTCAAACCTAATGGGGCACGCCATTCTAAAATTGCCCATTGTCCATCTTCGAAAATGTTTTCAACGATACAAACCATTTCTGGAATAGAAAAATCTTGTTCAAACATTTTCTTTATAGCCTCTTTCCCAATAACTGGCTCATTGGCTACCTGATGGTTTATTGCATTATCATCATATAATTCTGAAATAGTTTCTACATCTGCATTATTAAATGCGTCAACCCATTGGCAAAGTATTTCTTTTGGCTTCATATAAATTACCTCCAGACCTGTAAACATTTCTATCCCATAGCATAACATCAAAATATTATCAAACTCAAAATTTATTTAAAGCATAGGAAAGCTTTAAAAGTGCAATAATAACTCTGACCTGCTCCCCACAAATTGATGCAGATAGATGTTAGCAACGTCCGCTCCTGGCACGCAGTGGACATTGCTGACTGAGCTGAAGGTCCGCTGTGAGCGAAAAGCAGTCATTTGGAACGCAAAGGTTCGCAGGTTGAATACCGGGCTTAACTAACCAGCCCGGAATGCTTTAACATGAAGCCAGACAGTTTATTGAAGTCTGATTATCAAAGTGATTTGCAATTATTCATAATATATTCACATAAAGATTATGCGCGATAACCGGACGCCAAAATCAGCATCAGGATTGGTCTTGCTGTCACCGACGCGCTCCTGGATCACTGCAACGGAAAGGTCCCTTCTCACTGGTAAACGTGAGGCCTGTGCTGATTCCAGCGCAGCCGACATCTCGTCATGGTGCAGGTCTGTGCAGTAAACGGGCGCGCCCGGCTGCTGTCGCCAGGACAGGGCCAGCGTGCCGGCGTCATATCCATCAAAGCCGGTATCAGAGACCAGTTGCATTATCAATTTACGATCTGCCTCATTATCCCCGGCTACCGGTATGGCGATCCGGTCGGGGGCCCCGGGCTGCCTGTCTTTGGAGGCAAACGATCCGGAACCAATCGCATTCCAGGCCTTTATCACACCCCGGCCCAGCAGATCAGACACCCAGAGGCTTTCTGGCTGGCCAGCTTCGATTTCATCAATTTTCCCGTCCCGGTGGGGATAGTAGTTTGAGGTGTCTGCCACAATAACGCTGTCAGGAAGGTGCCGGATTACCGGGGCAATCTGAGGCAGGCGACTGAGCGGCATGGAAAGAATAATCACATCAACATCGCTGACCGCGTCTACTGCCTTTACAGGTGTTGCGCCTGTTGCCAGCGTTTCGGGATCGATTGTCTCCGGGCCACGTGAATTAGCTACTTTTACCTGATGTCCGGCTGCAGAGAGCCTGCGGCTCAGCGTTTTTCCTATATTGCCCGTGCCGAGAATGCCTATTTTGAGTGGGGAAGGATAAGTCATATTTTTCTCCTGAGTCATTACATACCTGAGATGACCTCTGCCCAGCCATTAAATGGGCGTACCTGCCATTAATGAGACGGCTGCGCTCACGCTGCGTTTTTAATCAGCCCTGCTTTGACGTGACCGCCCGGTTACGGGCCACAATATGTTCATGGCTCAGGGGGGCACTGGCAGACATAAACTCCTGCATGAGGGCGTCGCGATTTAATTGAGCCTGTTTTTTATCTGCAGCCGTCAGGGCAAGCTTCAGTTCCGCAACGCTGAGTTCAGTGCAGTAGGCAGGCGAACCAGGCTGCTGACGCCATGATTCACTCAGGGAACCAGCATCAACAGCATCAAACCCTGTTTCGCTGACCAGTACCATGGCAACCCGTTTGGCTCTTTCGTCATCGCCTGCAACAGGGACCGCTATCCGGTCCGGGGCATTTTCCGGAAGACCCTTATCAGAGAGTGTCTTAGCCAGCAGGGCATTCCACGCCTTGATGACGGGATGGCCGAGGCGCGCGCTGGCCCAGACACTTTCAGGCATCCCGTTTTCAACCTCTGCAATAGACCCATCGCGGAACGGATAATAGTTGGATGTATCGATAACCGGCACGGTATCAGGCAGCGAGCTCAGTAGTCCGGCAAGGCTGTTGTGTGCGGTGAACGGGATGGCAAGAATAACAAGTTCAGCGTCCCTGAGGGCATCTTCACTCGTAACAGCGGTCGCGCCGGCCTTACGTGCGATATCAGCAATGGTTTCTGGGCCTTTGGAGTTAGCCAGTTTTACCGTGTAACCTGCTGCTGAAAGCTTTGTGGCCAGGGTGGCACCAATATTTCCTGCACCGATAATGCTAATGTTCATCTCTTTATTCCTCGTTGTACTGATAACTGATGGTTTATTCTGTCGCCGGGTGGGCAAAATCGTTAAGCGTGTCGCGTAGCTGAGCAAGCTCATCCTTACTGAGTCGGCAGGCCGAGCGGATTTTGTCTGTCACAGCCCAGAGTTCTTCGCGCAGCGCTTCTCCGCTTTCGGTAAGCGTCACCAGAACCCTGCGTTCGTCGCCCGGATCACGCTGACGGAATACCTTTCCCGAGGCTTCAAGGCGCTTCAGCAGAGGAGTGATTGTGCCAGTATCCATTCCAAGTCTACTGCCCAGCTCTCCCACCGACCGGGGCGTGCCGGCAAACAGCTCAAGCATGACCAGATACTGCGGAAAGGTCAGCCCAAGTGGGTCGAGAAAGGGCTTGTGCATACGGTTCATCCTGCCCGCGGCACCGTAAAGTGCGAATGACAGTTCAGTACCGATCTCACGTCGTTCTTTGTTAGTGGCCATATGTAATATCTGTTGGTTGATAATCTAGCGTGCTAGATAAATTATGACATTTATTATTGCCCGGCAAAGAAAATTCACTTGGTAATTTGTGCGTTAATCCTTACCTGTATTGTTGCCCCTGTGTAACGCTTTGCAGCCCTGTGTGTATGGACATACGTCTGCTTCTGGCACAGGGCAGCCAGCAACAACGCTTTCTGACTGCTATGAGCGAGAAAAGCACATTTTATTTTCAGGTAGTGGAAATCGAAGCCAGTACCTGCCGCAGCCATAGTATCGAAACCACGAACAATAAAAAGCCTGGAAAATATCCAGGCTGCACCAGGCTCATTTATAAAATGCTGCGGTAAGGATTACTCAACGGTCACGACTATTTTGCCGACCTGGCCATTAGCCTCCATATAACGCTGGGCGTCTGCAATCTCTGCGAACGGGAACGTCTTATCGATGACTGGTTTCAGTTTGCCGGCTCGTAAACCCTCAGTGATGAACGATTTTGCGCGCGCCATTTTTTCAGAGTCCGTCGTGATTTCAAACAGCTCATATCCACGCAGAGTGAGATGCTTACCGAGAATATCAAATACAGGCACAAGCATGTCACGGCTGTCGAGTGCGCCATACTGGAAAAACATACCCTGTGGCGCCATCGCCTGCGTCAGTTTTGCCACGTCCGGGCCGCCGACGGGATCAAAAACAATATGGGCACCTGCGCCATCTGTTGCACGATTGATTTCAGCAACCATATCCTGTTCCGCAGTAGCAATGACGGCGGCAGCACCGACTTTCAGGAGCATTTCGCTTTTTTCAGAGGTCCGTGTGAGTGCAATTGGATTTGCACCCAGCATGTTAGCTATCTGTATGGCAGCCAGACCCACGCTGCTTGATGCTGCGCGGATCACGACATTCTGACCAGCCTGAAGGTTGCCATATTCAACCAGCGCACCATAGGCGGTGACATACATCATCCAGCTTGCAGCGGCCTCCTCAAAGGAAAGGTTTTCAGGATGCTTCACGACAGCGTGAACCGGTGCGTTGACCACTTCGCCGTACATGCCGTATTCATTAAACATAAATGAAGGGATCACGCTGACCCGATCTCCAGTGGTAAACTCATCAACATTCTCACCTACGGCCTGCACAACGCCGGCCGCTTCATAACCAAGACGTGCCGGAAATTCCGGCTCAATAACATACTGGCCGTTGCGGTACATGATTTCTGCACGGTTAATACCTATCGCATGTACGCGAATCTGCACTTCACCCGCTGTCGGCGCAGGCACCTGCACATCAACAACTTCCAGCACTTCCGGGCCACCGGTGCGGTTAAAGGTAATAACTTTAGACATATTCAGCTCTCTTCAGTTAACGGCACACCTTCAGAATAATGCCGAAGGGATACCCGAATCATTCGTGAACAATCTACGTTGTTACAAACACACCAGAAATAGCTGAGAGGGAACTTCTGTATTAATTATCCATTAATAATCTGCCTGGTTTACTGGATCTGCGTGGCCAGCAAATCACTGAACCAGTCGATAAAGACACGCACTTTTGGAGAAAGATAGCGCCTGTCCGGATACATCACTGACACGGGCTTTGACACCGACGGGTATTGCGGCAGAATTTCTTCAAGAGCGCCGGAAGCAATATGCGGAGCAACGGCATCACAGGTGGCCTGGATAATGCCCAGACCAGCCAGAGCACAGGAAAGCAGAATATCGGAATTATCAACCAGCAGGCTGCCCACAGGACGTAGCGAAACAATGCTCCCGTCTTCGATAAACTTCCATTCCATGACGTCACGACTGTGGTCGCTGAAAAAGTTAATAGCCTGATGTTTATCCAGATCGGCAAGTGTTTCTGGCCGCTCATGCCGCTGCAGGTAAGACGGGGCTGCACAGGTTATCATCCGGATGTCACCAAGACGTCTGGATATAAAACTTGAATCCTGAAGAGCGCCCAGGCGGACAAGGCAATCTACACCTTCCGTAATCAAATCCGTTTTTTTATCCGATGAAACCAGTACAACTTCAATATCCGGATAAAGTGCCTGAAAATGCCTGAGATTAGGGATCAATATTGAATGCGCCAGCGCCAGGGGCACATCAAGTCTCAGGCGACCTCGCGGTGGAAGAGTCGGTGAAAAACTGGCCATCATGTCATTAACTTCGGCCAGAACATGCCTGGCATGATGATAGAACTCATCCCCTTCAGCAGTAACACTCAGCTTTCTGGTTGTGCGGTGAATGAGTTTTACACCCAGATCATGCTCTATCTGCTGTATCGCTTTGCTCACGGTGGGGCGATGGATCTGCAGTACATCTGCAGCCTTTGTGAAGCTACCCTGCTCAACAACCTGTATGAAAATATTTAGGTATTCAATCATGTTGGTATGCACGCGATCACCTGTTTTGTAGGCTGTTTAAAACTGGCATTGTAAAGTAAACCATCCCATCGACATTATTTCTTTTCTTTCAGATAAGGACTTCCAGGCTGTCACAATGTTCGCTTCTGGCACGAAGCGGACAAGGCAGTTGAGTTGGATGTCGGCAATGAGCTGTTAGTTCAAGGGGTCGATGCAACGCTATCCTTAATCAAGGAGGGATTGCCATGAAACGAAGAACGCGTATTAACTACACGCCAGATCAGAAAGCGATTATCTGGGACAGATATAAGCAAGGTGATTCCCTGCAAGATATCGCCAGAATGTTCGACAGATATCATTCTTCTATTATGCCCACTATCCACCAGACTGGTGGATATCATCCCCCTGTCCGTAAGCGACATCCGTTAGCTCTTTCACTCGATGAAAGAGAGGAAATATCCAGAGCGCTGGCAGAAAAAATCACCCCAGAGCGTTTTAACCAATGTGTTACATCCATCGGTTAAACTCACAGCGAAAAGTGGACGTTATACTTGAAAACTCATGACGATCGGTATTTCGCTATTCCTGGCGCAACAGTACTTTGCCAATCAGATAAGTTGCTGCTTGTCCGCTGATTAAAACGCGATCGCCCTCTAGCTGACAGCGTAAATCCCCGCCACGCTCCGCTCCCTGATGCGCCAGCATTTGTGTTTTCTTCAATTTTTCAGACCAATAAGGAATGAGCATACTATGCGTTGAACCTGTAACAGGGTCTTCTGCTACAGCATCCCCAGGGCAGAAAAAACGGCTGACAAAATCATATTCCCCTTCGCCCGCAGCGGTTATACACACCATTTTTCCCAGGGGGAGCATTGCATTGATATTCGGGCGTACAGCTTCTACCTGCTGTTGATTCTCCATCACGACCATGTAGTCACGTGCCATACGCACTTCTTTGCACTCTGTGATGCCAAGCGCTTCCAGCAATAAGGCGGGCGGTATGACTGGCTCAGTTTCCCAGGAGGGAAAATCAAGCGTCATCCATTCACCGCTGCGTGTCACCATTAATGGGCCGACAAATCGAGTAGCAAAATGGATTGTCGTGCCTGAGTAGTCAAGATGTTCAAATATGACGTGTGCAGCAGCAAGCGTGGCATGCCCGCATAAGTTTATTTCCCCCAGAGTGGTAAACCAACGCAACTCAAAGCCATTATCATTTGCGACAAAAAATGCTGTTTCAGACTGGTTATGTTGCTGCGACATTTTTAATAATGTCTCATCCGGCAACCATTCGGTAAGTGGACATACCGCAGCCGCATTGCCATCAAACGTGGTGGTGGTAAAGGCATCAATCATGTAAAAATCAATTTGTTGCATAGCGGTAACCTTTATTCGCTCTGGGGGACCCGCACTCTACCATGCCATTATGTAATCCGAATTTTTATTTACCCGACCCGCCTGCATGATAAGAGTCGTGACTAACTCAAAACAGTTGCGGCGCCACAGTCATCTCGGCGGCGTCAGTCCGGAGGCCTTTGAACAGCCCTCATCGTGAGGGCAGAATTTGTCTGCTGTCGTGGAGTCAGTCCATTGATCAGCCCATATAGTGAAGAAAGGGTATGTCTACTGAGATGAGGTTAGTGCATTCCCGAAGTATGTTAATGTCCGCTGCTGACACCAAGCGGATATTGTACAATCCAATACTGCACAAGATCCTTTACGTGTTAATCTAAAATCCCAAATTATTTCAGACAGATATTATCTCAGTGAACCCCCGCCCTCCTGACTGGATCGCGGGGTTTTTAATTTTTCACGCTGAGACTACTGTATGAATAAACCGGATGGCCTTCAGGCCCTTGAACAACCGCTCGCGTCGCTTCCGTACATGCTTCGCCAGCTTATTCTTGAACGTATCCAGAACCTGACCCACTACGAGCCGGTGATTGGCATCATGGGCAAAAGTGGTGCAGGTAAATCCTCTCTCTGCAACGAACTTTTCCGGGGCGAGGTGTCCCCGGTGAGTGACGTGAACGCCTGTACTCGCGACGTACTGCGTTTTCGGTTGCGCAGCGGTCGTCACAGTCTGGTGATTGTTGATTTACCGGGGGTAGGTGAAAACGGGCGACGGGATCATGAATACCGGGCCCTGTACCGTCGTATGCTGCCGGAGCTGGACCTGGTGCTGTGGGTCATTAAGGCCGATGATCGGGCTCTGACCGTGGACGAGCAGTTCTGGCACGGCGTGATGCAACCTTACAGGCAAAAGGTGCTGTTTGTGATTAACCAGGCCGACAAAATCGAACCCTGTCATGAATGGGATACCCTCACCAGCAAACCTTCAACACACCAACTGGGAAATCTTAAAGCGAAGCAGGCTGCGATTATGGCGATGTTTAAACCGCATCATCCGGTCTGTGTGGTGTCCGCCAGCACTGGATGGGGCATTGAGGAGATGGTGGCAGCCATGATGCGCTGTCTGCCTGACCGCGCCACCAGCCCGGTGGTGACACAACTGCAAGGGAGACTCTGCACAGAGCCGGTAAAGTCGCAGGCCCGTGACAGTTTCGGTGAAGCTGTGGGCCGGGTTTTCGATACCGCAGAATCATCTTCGTTCCTGTCGGCATCGCTGAAAACGGTGATTCGTACCGTGCGTGATGCGGTGGTGTCGGTCGCACGGGCCGTCTGGGACTGGATATTCTTCTGATATCGCAATTTTTTCTGCGAATGATGAACTGGTTGTTAATGATGTGTTGATTGTGGACACGTCCTTTCCACTGCGTTTTATCATCAATTAAATCAGGCGAAGCATCATTATCTGTCAGACGAGCGCTCACAAGCCCGGACTGTGCATAAAAAATAGTTCCGATGTTGTCCATACCCTGTCCACCCCTTCCTTTAAAGTAATCATTATTAATTCAGAGAGTTAACTTCTCAGGAGAAATCTTTCATGACGCTTCAGGAGCGGCGACATGACCGGCTTGCCGTCAGGTTGTCGTTGATTATCAGCCGCCTGGTGTCCGGTGAAACTCTGTTTATTCGCAAACTGGCAACTGAATTCGGGGTGTCAGAGCGCACGCTGCGTCGTGACTTTCGGGAACGTCTGATGTATCTCGACCTGGATTACTACCAGGGGCAGTGCAGTCTGCGCTCAGATATTCACAGTACGCGGCAGGAAATAGATATTCTGACTTTTGTTCACCGCACGTGGTTGGCCGGGGTTTTCCCGGGCTTTGACCGGCGACTGGTCAGCAGCCTGCTGGACTGTGATGATCGACCTTGTCTGGTATGGCATCAGGACAGACCTCATCCCCCGGCAGGAAAACTCTGCTTCTACAGGCTGGTCAGAGCTATTTCGGGATGTCAGCGCATCACCGTTCTGACTGAAGGGGAGCGTCATGAGGCCGTTGCACCTTACCGGCTAATCGCTCTGGACGGTTACTGGTATCTGGTCGCTGAACATAACAGGCAATTACGTGTCTTCCGGCTGGATGAGATTCATCTGGTAAGGCCATCCCGGGAAACATTTATTCGCAGTGAGCTTCTCTATCAGCTGTCGGAAGATAAACATTTTATCTCTGCCTTACCTCATTTCCGTTTTATTCAGCAGTCGCTGAATTCATTTTCTCCATCAGAAAGTCGGGGGCAATCCGGACACACTGATTAGAGATTGTCTCCATAATTGAATGTAAGGTTAATGCAATGAAAAAATTGAAATTATTGTCTTTACTGCCAGTCATGTTGTTCCCCTTACTTATCGCAGGTAATGCTTACGCAGCACGTCCTTATAGCGGGTTCCTGCCTGCGGCAGTGAATGATAAGAGTGGGAATATATTCTGGTGTGATGCCCACCGACAGGTCAGAAAACTGTGTACAGCGACGGAAGTGGATTCAATGGGATGGTTTATTGTTGTTCGCTCGAAACCTTCCAGAGATTGTCCGGGTGGCATTTGGGGATGGATTACTCCCAGTAAAGACGATGTGTCAACAGGGTATACCATTACGCCAGGTAAAGAATTCAATCTGACCATGAAGGATATGTGCAGTCCGGATATGAAAGTAACGTTCCGCCCAAATAAAAATGACCCTCGTTATGACGATCTCATTGGGATTTATGCCGGGAAAGAAGCGTTTCGCTACAAACAAATAAAATAATCCAACTGTTTATTCATTACTTTGTTGTTTTGAATAACAAAAGCTTTATTACATGATTTGAGGACAACATTATGCGATTGCCTTACGTAATATTTACAGCAGCTATACTGGCTTCTGCATCAACAGCACATGCTATTCCCAATATGTGGTCGAGTGGTTTTGGAATGGGGGTGACGGAATACATTATCAGTAGTCCTGAGAAGGTGATTTTTAACCTCAACTGCACTGGTAATCCGGATGAACAGAACATTCTGCAGCATGGCGTATTAGTAACCCTGCCCAATGGTACGATGCTGGATTCTCATGACGACGGGACGGAAATAACGGTCGTCATGGATAACAGTCAGTTCTCATTACCTTCATCCCTCGGCTGGAGGAATGGCGATAATGCCTGGGTGTCATTTATTGACGCACTGGGTCAGTCGTCTAATTTCGATGTTTATGTCAGCGATAAAAAAGTAGGCACTTTCAGTCCGGGTCTGAAGAATACGCAAAAAGAGCTGTCTGACCTCAGTGAGTGCCGGACCACACACTACAGCGATTAGTTACTTACATTTCAGACCTCTCCACCCCG
>NZ_SZWS01000055.1:237392-237691 GCF_005281245.1 Citrobacter sp. wls826 | reverse complement strand
AGGCCATGTTCCTTCGGGGACATGGCCTTTTTGTTTTCATTTCATTATCAGATAAGGAGTTAGCTATGCGATTAGCCAGCCGCTTTGGCCGTATAAACCAGATACGCCGTGACCGGCCTCTGACCCACGAAGAGTTGATGAGTCATGTTCCCAGCGTGTTCGGGAGTGACAAGCATGAATCTCGTTCAGACAGGTACACCTACATCCCGACCATCACCATCCTCGAAAGCCTGCAGCGTGAAGGCTTTGAGCCGTTCTTTGCCTGCCAGACGAAGGTTCGGGACCAGAGCAAACGGGAG
>NZ_SZWS01000055.1:224331-237382 GCF_005281245.1 Citrobacter sp. wls826 | reverse complement strand
CATCCTCGAAAGCCTGCAGCGTGAAGGCTTTGAGCCGTTCTTTGCCTGCCAGACAAAGGTTCGCGACCAGAGCAAGCGGGAACACACCAAACACATGCTTCGCCTGCGTCGTGCCGGTCAACTGACCGGCCATCAGGTGCCGGAAATCATTCTACTTAACAGCCATGACGGCTCATCAAGCTACCAGATGCTGCCGGGACTTTTTCGTGGCGTCTGTACCAACGGCCTGGTCTGCGGTCAGTCGTTCGGAGAAGTACGGGTGCCGCATAAAGGTAATGTCGTCGAGAAGGTGATTGAAGGGGCTTACGAAGTGCTGAGGGTCTTTGACCGGGTGGAGGAGAAACGCGATGCGATGCAGTCGCTTGTGTTGCCAGACCCGGCCCGTCACGCGCTGGCGAATGCCGCACTGAAGTATTGATTTGGTGAGGACCACCAGCCGGTCACGGTATCGCAGTTGCTGACCCCACGTCGCCGGGAGGACTACAGCGATGACCTGTGGACCGTATACCAGCGCGTGCAGGAGAACCTGATGAAAGGTGGATTGTCAGGGCGAACCGCTCAGGGGAAAAGCAGCCGCACCCGTGCTGTTACCGGTATTGATGGCGATGTGAAGCTCAATCGTGCTCTTTGGGTGATGGCAGAAAACATGCTCGATTTTTTCGGGCGTTAAACAACGGTTCCGGCATAAGGAGATAGTTTAATGAATACACAAAATCATCAGGTTGCGGAGCATACCGCAATTACTGCCTCAGTGGTCCCGGACGAGTTACGCATCGGCTTCTGGCCGCAGCACTTTGGCTCCATCCCACAATGGATAACCCTTGAACCTCGTATTTTCGCCTGGATGGAGCGGCTGTGTGCCGATTACCAAGGTGGTATCTGGCGCTTTTCGACACTCAGCAACGGCGGCGCTTTTATGGCTCCCGAGTCAGATCACGATGAGAAGTGGACATTGTTCAACAGCATGAATGGCAATGGCGCAGAGCTTACCAGTGAAGCTGCAGGGATGGTCGCCTGTCTGATGGCTTACAACCACCACGCCTGTCGCACCGAGTGTGACGCGATGACTGAGCATTATTATCGCTTACGCGACTACGCGCTGAACCATCCAGAGTGCAGCGCCATTATGCATCTCATCGACTGAGGGATACCGAACATGAATACCGCATTATCCCCGCTGTCATCTCAGCCTGAACTCTTTCCACTGGCGATTATGGCCCAGCATGGTTGTTTGCTCCCCGCGACCTCCGGATTAACCCCCTATGCCCAACGCACCATTCGTCGTGCCATCAACCTGCTGGATAAATATCTGCGCCAGCCCGGTATATCCTTTACCTCTAGTACTGCTGCCCGTGATTGGCTTCGGTTACAGCTGGCAGGACAAGAACGGGAAGTGTTTATGGTGCTCTATCTCGATAACCAGCACCGTTTACTGGAGAGTGAAACGCTGTTTGCCGGTTCGATTAACCATGTCCAGGTCCATCCCCGTGAGGTGGTGAAGTCAGCGCTTCGCTTCAATGCTGCTGCTGTTGTGCTGGCACATAACCATCCATCCGGTGATCCGGAGCCCAGCCAATGTGACCGCAACATTACGGGCAGGCTTAAAGAAGCGCTGGCACTGGTTGATGTGAACACTCTCGATCATCTGGTTATCGGTTCAGATGGAATTGTGTCGTTTGCAGAGCGAGGCTGGATATGAGGGTACTTCAATGAAATCTACTGACTCAGAGAACGATTCATTTCTCCAGTGGGGGCTGAATTGTAATGTGACGCCTTGCTTTGGCGCTCGTCTGGTACAGGAGGGAAACCGGCTGCACTATCTGGTTGACCGGGCCAGCATTACAGGTGAATTCAGTAACGTAGAATCTTTGAAGTTGGATGAAGTATTCCCACATTTTATCAGCCAGATGGAGTCGATGTTGACTACTGGTGAAGTGAATCCTCGGCATGCCCACTGTGTCACCCTGTACCACAATGGTTTCACCTGCGAAGCCGATACCCTTGGCAGTTACGGCTACGTATACATCGCCGTTTACCCCACTCAACGTTAACTAACTCCACAAGAGCAAATATGAAAACTCTACCTGCAACAACTCCGCAGGCGGTGACGCTATGTCTGTCGTCCGTGGCAGTGTGGCAAATGCTGCTTGCACGCCTGCTGGAACAACATTATGGCCTGACACTCAACGACACACCATTCAGTGATGAAACGGTAATTCAGGAACATATCGATGCCGGTATATCTTTGGCCGATGCCGTTAATTTTCTGGTGGAAAAGTACGGGCTGGTTCGTATTGATCGCAAGGGATTCAACTGGCAAGAACAGTCCCCATATCTGCGGGCAGTCGATATTCTGCGGGCGCGACAGGCAACTGGTTTATTGCGCCGAAGCCGTAAAAATGCTGTACGTTAAACAACATCTTTTTTATTACCTCCTTGATTATTGATTTCATAATGCACCTGCCGATAACGACCGATGCATTTTATTTTCGCGTTTAAAAATCCTAAAATAAGAAATTGAAGTTTTTATCAGTAGTGATGGGATATTTTTTATCAATGTCGACTATATCCTTCGAATAATGGTCTGCTATGGCATGATTCAAGTCAGTAATATTTTACAAATTGATTTTGAAAGGCTCGTTTAACATGAGCCAATTGCTCTTCCCATCCCATGAAATGAATTTCGAATGTAAGTGAAACAACCTCATCAAAATCCTCCCCGAGATTGTTGGAGCGTTTTACTGACTCTCTACACATTGAATCGTAGACCTTTATCAAGGTAGGGCATGAAAGATAATCCCTGAAACGACTTTGTGCCTCTTCGAGACTTTGCCAAAGTGGGATGCCATACTGATGTTTGTCATAAGGTGCTGCTGCCATAAAACGCACCTCACGATCTCGAAGATAATGCAACAGAAGCGCTGAATCGATAATAGGTACGTTATTCAGAGGAAAACCCGCATGAAATTGACCATTGATTATTACTAATGGAACAACCTCAACGTCTTCTGTACCTGATAAGTGGGGGTAATAATCCCTACAAAAATGCTCAAGATGTTCCTTAACAAAGGCTGCTTTTCTAATGGCCTGCTTGGTTTTATGCACCAGCCCGTTAGAATCGAAAAGTTCATTGTCATAATCGAGTGGCGTGATAGATGTTTTACGGCTACGAGCTTCTACAACAATTAGTAAGTTTCCAAAAGAGAAGGTCAGGTCTATTTCTTCCTTATGTCCATGATAGTTTGGTTCAATTGCAGAGGTATAGCGCAAATGCTCCTTCATCACCGAGTTTCCTTTTCGGCACTCTTCCAATACTCTAATCAAATCCTTCTCAAATAGTTTTCCACGGCGAGTATCATTGGGATCTATTTTAGTCATCCAACAATCTATATTGCGGGTTAGGCTAGCTGTAAGAAAAGCACTGATCGGGAAAACATAATTATCCTCTACAGACACCAGAGGCTGCACCCATAAATCCTCCTGCGGCGACTTTCCTCTCCAGGTCAACAAATCTAGGGCATCGATGATCTCAGTTTCACTATATTCACAACACTGTATTAGTGCAGCAATAAGATTAGAATGTTCAAATTGAGGTGCAAGATGAACTAGTTTTGACCAGTCGTTGATTTCCTCGTTTGTGTGCAGATGTTCATCAATCTGAACAGCCAGCACAGATAGATGAACCCATATATCTAAAACACTTTGTAATTTACGTTCAATACAAGGGGAGGATTTGCGTTTTAATAGTGATTTGAGGTGGTCGTCAAGCTGAATTAAAGCCGATAAAGGCTGATATCTGGCAATCATTTGCGAGCGTTGAGATAATGTTCGCCATGGTGCTGAGCTCAACGCTTTACCTGGCTCATAATGTAGATAATTTGACCAAGGATTGATATTCTGAAATTTATCCATTACGGTACGAGCTTCAGTTATTGAAGTGGCTAAAAAATGATCTCGACGGTATTCTGCAATTGTTTTCATGCGGTGATAGTCAGAATGACATTGCATGAAAAAGACTCGCTTCTGCTGGAAAGTGAATACTGCACGACCATAGAGCAAGTCTTGCCACAGCGAAGAAAAGCTATGGTAGTGCTGAGACAGCCTCATTTCCGCGAGATAAAAGTCAAGTTTTGATAACTTGTTCGGGCGATCATCAGGAAAGAGTATATGCATACGGTCCTTATATTTAAATAGCTCGAACAATGGACCTCTTAGACTGTCAAGTCTATGCATATTTACACTGTTGACACTTACCGGGTCGCTTTTTCCTACCTTCGAAGTTTTTGAGATAATAAACTGCTCTATAGCTGTATTGCTTGTATCTTCAAAAATCTCTTTTTGTTCGTCGCATACCTGCCAAAATGCATAATTAGCACTGGCGATATGTGCCCTGATCATTTCATGATATTCAGGTCTGCAGCCCTTTAAAAAACAAATTTGCTTTCGAGTATTATGCACACTTTGAAAATTATTATTGAGCCACGTAGCACCTGAAATGTATGCTGAAGCCTCTGCAGTTAGCGGACCTATTTGGTCCATGAATTTAATCCAGTATTCTTGATTGAATTTATTCAACTGGGCTGGATGCGGTAATTTTTTATCTCTTGCCGCTTTGATAAGGGGGTGTATGGGTTGCATGTTTCCTCTCTGTCGGAACGTATACCGATTGACACTATAACTCTTTTGACGTCACAATATGAACTGTATATGACAAAGAAAACATGAGGTTATGATCACAATGTTGGTAAGGCTCTATGGTGTAATAAAGACATTTACATACTTGTCCTCGATTAATTCATAGCAGATGCTCAAAGATTACCTGTTTGATGAGGACCTTTTAGTCGTGCATTTACTTGGGAAAGTATTAGTGATTTTCGAGGATAAGCCTCTGACTTTCTGAATCTTGCTTTGATAGCCATATCGATGTTCTACTGATATGGCTTTATACCCACTCGCGATGTCTATTTTTTGTACGGATTTTAACTTGTGGGTACAAGTGCGGGTATAACCATTTATCACTTCTTATAAACTACATTGATATCAGTCTATTGGGTGTTAAATTCGAATCCGGCCTTCGCACTCACCCTCACCCTCACCCTCACCCTCACCCTCTAAACACCTCCTTCCTGTGCCACTCTACAAACCCTTCTTTTGGATAATTCTCGCGCATCATTGGCAGTGCTATCGATTTACCGTCGAAATCCCAGAACAGTCTGCCCACCATGCCGCTGCCATTCACTGCGGGTGACACCTGAACTCGCATACTCTCATCCAGCCCAATCGAACCTTTATCAAAAGCTTTATGGTGGATTGCACACAGCGCCAGTCCGTTTGAAATCTCGCACGGGCCACCATGCTGTTTCCATTTGATATGCGCCGCTTCAAGCGCAACTGAAGTGCTGTCGTGGCGCATATTGAAGCCACAAATGGCGCATTCATAGTTATAAGCACGCAGAACCTGCTGGCGGAACAACGGGTCCCGCTGTTTGCGGATTTGCAGGATATCAAACCCCAGTTCATCCGCGATTTCTTCCTGAATGCTTTCGGTGAAGTGCGCTTCGAGGATTTGCTGGGCCAGGGCGTTGATGAGGTTCTTGTTCTTTTTCAGCAGAGTAAAATGTTGTTCATCAAAGCCTCCGGCAACGTTATGCGTCACCAGTTCTCCGGCAGGGGGCTGTTTACTGCTGCCGGATGTTGAGCACTGCTCGGCGTTTTGTAGCTCCCAGAACCCATCGCCCTGTAAGCGCCAGAAGGGCATATCCGGGCGGTACTGCGCGCGCTGTGGTCCAAATCGTTCCAGCAGGCTATGCAATGGGTCGCGAACTTCCGAACCGTAGTCAAACAGGCGACTGTGACCCTGCTGATAACCCGCCAGCACATGAAGCAGCAGCAAAGGTTTGTGCGGCGCACGCTGCTCGCCTTTACGCCAGATGGTGATGTCGGCAATTGCCTGCTGCAGGGTTTTACTGGAACTCATTGATTTCATTATCAGGTAAATAATTGCGATGATGCTCGCAAAATATCACCTGATCAAGCAAAGACGGGTTGATGCGCTATCGACGTCACTTATTGGTATCAATTTGATAAAGCACTATCCGTGGCATGTTGTCTGACATCAACGACATCACTTTTATGTTTTCTGAAAAACACATACGCCACGGCAGTTACCGTTCCCCCACCAGGGTACGCAGGAGTACGATAAGTATGCAAATTATTGCATATCGAAGGATCTCTGATGGACACAGTAGAGGAACTCAACGGAACATACTTTTATAAAGGGGTCTGTAACATTTCTGCAGGTGAGCTATTTTTCTGGATTTTCCTCGACAAGATTGATGAACAATTTGGGGAATTAAAGATGTGGTAACAATGTCATGTATCATTCTTGGGTTACCATTGCTGAAAACACGGGGTAAACCATATGGGGCAACACAAGGCACATCAATTGCCTCCAAATATTCTCGTGAGTTTCTTAACGTAACATTGTCCGTCAGGCTTCCTACCATCACCAATGCCAGTATCAAATATTTAAAACCAATGATGACTAACAATCTGGGGGCATTCGTTGGACGAACAATTCCTGTGATTGGTTGGGTATTACTCGCAAATGATGTCGCCCAAATTGTTTATAAAACGGTGAATACCTACAACACCATTGCCAGAGAGGAAGATCGCGTATGGTGACGGATAATGAGGTATTAGAATTTTTTCGGGGGGAGTTATCTCTCGCGGTAACGTTTACTTTCAAGCCTATCCCGATTGAACTTGATACGCCGCTGCAAGGTTACGCTGAATGGGATGAATTACCGTATGCCATTGATGATTTTGGAGAGAAATATAACGTTGATGTTTCTGTGATTGATTTCGATGCCTATTACCCGTGGGAAAGAGAATCGGTCTATAGAAAATGGTTTACCAACGAACCCATCAAACAAGTGTCAAAACCGCTTACTGTGCGTATGTTCGCAGAATCAGCCAGAGCAGGCCGCTGGTTATATGATTGATTACAAGGAGTGTTGAAAATGGCTGTACCCGTTCATTTATTTTTAAAAGACGATGGTGGCGCGATGATTCGTGGAGGCTCGGATGTCCAGGGACGTGAAGGCAGTATTGAGTTACGTGGTTTAACACATAACCTTAGCATTCCAACCGATGGTGCCACTGGAAAGCTAACCGGCACACGCCAACATGGCCCATTTCTTTTTGACAAAGAGATCGATTCCTCCAGCCCATACCTTTACAAAGCAGTTGCGACAGGTCAGACACTTCAAAGTGCGGAACTAAAGTTCTATCACATAAACGACGCAGGCCAGGAAGTGGAATACTTTAATACCCTGCTTGAAGGTGTAAAAGTTGTATCAGTGACACCAATCGTGCATGACACACGTACGGTAACGGGAACCGGACATTTGGAAAGCGTACAACTGCGCTATGAAAAAATCACCTGGTGTATCGTAGATGGCAATATTCAATATACCGACGCCTGGAACGAACGCACTACGGCATAAAGCAAAAGTGGCGTAATACCCCAAAAAAGGCGCCCTTCGGCGCCTTAATTACCATCACGCTCTCACCCCTTCGCCGTTTTCCCCGCAATCACCCCGATAAACTCCAGCACCTGCTTTTGCTTACGCGCGGAGAGCTTTTCCACGGCGCGCAGGGATTTCATCAGTTCTGACTCTTCGGGGTCGGGCGTGCGGGCGGTTAACACAATGCAGCCTTGCATGACGCGCGCATCGACGCGGGTGCCGGTGTCGAATCCGGCGGCTTTAAGCCACTGGCCCTTCATCACGATGGACGGAAACTGGACATACTTCACCGGCAAACGGCTGTAATCAGGATAACCGCTCGCATAACCCACCTTCAGGCAACGGTTATCTGCGACGTACACTTCTGGATCAAATGAAACTGCAATACAATGCGTATCAGTCATGATGGCTATTCTCGTGAAATAGTTACTGTGATTAGCGATGCGGAGGTGTTGGCGCACCTTCGCATCGCGCTAATAAAACCCCTGTAAATTACCCCAGTAATTGGCGGGAAGTCCAGATGTAAATAACATGAAATAAGCGCGATTAGCACGCTTTCGGAATAAATAGAAATCCTCTCTATCCCAATAAACATAGTATTATTCACCGTATAAATTCATTCCTGTCCCATCCTCCTGATACCTGCCATTTCCAGAAAATAACGCCCATCTGTATCAGGCCAAAAATGCGATCTAACTCACTGAAGCAAATAGCAAACTCTGAAACAACGCCGTTTTGTACACTTTGCTTTACACTTTTAGTGATGTGAATCACAAATATAAATCCGTGAAGTGATCCGACTCTCACAAAATGGGGTGTACTCATTCAGCAATACAGTATGAGCACAGACTGGAAAGTTAAGTTTTCAGTATTTCCCCTCTCCACGGGGGCACCATCGCAAATGGCAAATCAACACGCAAAAAAAACTTGTTGAATATGAACGGGTAAAAAAATGACGTGTGATTTGCATCACCTACATTTACAGCTTTTTAAATTATTGCCAGTGATTAATGTTGACTAGGCTATTTCCATAATCAATTAAATCTTGCATAGTGCCTCCACATTATTTCTCCCCCTGACTCAGGAGGCGAATAGTTATATTTCATCAGACTTTATTGATGAACCAGGTATGCTTTACTTCACATTAATACGTACATGACCACTGTTACTGGAGAAACAAAATGAATTATCCGGCAGAACCCTTCCGTATTAAAAGCGTTGAAACTGTATCTATGATCCCGCGTGATGAACGCCTTAAGAAAATGCAGGAAGCGGGATACAATACTTTCCTGTTAAATTCGAAAGATATTTATATTGACCTGCTGACAGACAGTGGCACTAACGCAATGAGCGACAAGCAGTGGGCCGGCATGATGATGGGTGATGAAGCCTACGCGGGCAGCGAAAACTTCTATCATCTGGAAAGAACCGTGCAGGAACTGTTTGGCTTTAAACATATTGTTCCTACTCACCAGGGGCGCGGCGCAGAAAACCTGTTATCGCAGCTGGCAATTAAACCGGGGCAATATGTTGCCGGGAATATGTATTTCACTACTACCCGTTATCACCAGGAAAAAAATGGTGCGGTGTTTGTCGATATCGTTCGTGACGAAGCGCACGATGCCGGTCTGAATATTGCTTTTAAAGGTGATATCGATCTTAAAAAATTACAAAAACTGATTGATGAAAAAGGCGCCGAGAATATTGCCTATATTTGCCTGGCAGTCACGGTTAACCTCGCAGGCGGGCAGCCGGTTTCCATGGCTAACATGCGCGCGGTGCGTGAACTGACTGCAGCACATGGCATTAAAGTGTTCTACGACGCTACCCGCTGCGTAGAAAACGCCTACTTTATCAAAGAGCAAGAGCAGGGCTTTGAGAACAAGAGCATCGCAGAGATCGTGCATGAGATGTTCAGCTACGCCGACGGTTGTACCATGAGTGGTAAAAAAGACTGTCTGGTGAATATCGGCGGCTTCCTGTGCATGAACGATGACGAAATGTTCTCTTCTGCCAAAGAGTTAGTCGTTGTCTACGAAGGCATGCCATCTTACGGCGGCCTGGCCGGACGCGACATGGAAGCCATGGCGATTGGTCTGCGCGAAGCCATGCAGTATGAGTACATCGAGCACCGCGTGAAGCAGGTTCGCTATCTGGGCGACAAGCTGAAAGCCGCTGGTGTACCGATTGTTGAACCGGTGGGCGGTCATGCGGTATTCCTCGATGCGCGTCGCTTCTGTGAGCATCTGACGCAGGACGAGTTCCCGGCGCAAAGCCTGGCTGCCAGTATCTATGTGGAAACCGGCGTACGTAGTATGGAGCGCGGAATTATCTCTGCGGGCCGTAATAACGTGACTGGTGAACACCACAGGCCGAAACTGGAAACCGTGCGTCTGACTATTCCACGCCGCGTTTATACTTACGCGCATATGGATGTGGTGGCTGACGGTATTATTAAACTTTACCAGCACAAAGAAGATATTCGCGGGCTGAAGTTTATTTACGAGCCGAAGCAACTCCGTTTCTTTACTGCACGCTTTGACTATATCTAAATAATAATTATGGCCCCATCTCAGGATGGGGCTTTTTTGTATTTCTTTTCCATGAACAGGAAGCCTTTGCGGTGCCCGTTACCGTGACATAACTACAAAAGTAAACCCTGACTCCGACATTTTTATTATCCGCATGATGTACAAATGACAGCTGTAATTATAACGAATAGTCTACAGGAACATTTATCATGGATATTAATGCCATTGAGCGACAGAGTAGTACCCCCGGACTGATTAGCGGAACCATGTTGGTTATCGCGACCGTAGTGGGTGGAGGGATGTTTTCCCTGCCGATTGCGATGGCTGGCGTATGGTTCCCCGGTGCGTCAGTTATTCTTCTGTTTATCGCCATCATGATGTTATTAACCGGTCTGATGCTGGTCGAAGTTAACCTGCATTATGGCGCTGGTGCCAGTTTTAATACTTTTACTCAGGATTTATTAGGTCGAAAGTGGAATATTGTGGTCGGTATCGCTTTCGGTTTTGTGCTGTATATTCTGACCTATGCCTATATCTCTGGTTCGTCGGCGGTGATGGCGCAAACCGTGTTCAAATACAGCGGCGTGCGCTTTCCGGCGAATATCTCGGTGGTGATCGTCAGTATGCTGGTCGGGGCGATTGCCTGGTACAGCTCCTTGTTGGTTGGACGTATTACTACCGTGTTGATCATCGGTAAGTTTATCGCGTTCTTTGCCACCTTCTCTGGCCTGGTGGGTCATATCGAAGTGGCGAAACTCGTCGACAGCGTGGCGGTGGCGCTGCCCAATTCGCAGTACCTGCCGTATATCCTGATGACGTTGCCGTTCTGCATTATCTCGTTTGGTTTTCACGGTAACGTGCCGAGCCTGGTTAAGCTGTATGGCACGAGCGGGATCTCAAATATTACGCGTTCGATTATCATCGGCACGCTGTTTGCCCTGCTGCTGTATATCTTCTGGCTGGGCGTCACGATGGGCAACATCAGCCGTTCCTCATTCCCGCCAATTATCGCTAAAGGCGGCAATATCGACGTGTTTGTCGAGGCTATCAGCGGGCTGTTCACCAGCCGTTATATGGATCTGATCCTGACCTTCTTCGGCAACTTTGCGGTAGCCAGTTCCCTGCTGGCGGCGACGCTTGGCCTGTTCGATTACATCGCCGACCTGTTTCACTTCCCGGATGACGGCATGGGTCGCCTGAAAACCGCGCTGGTGACCTACTTCCCGCCAGCCGCCGTGTGCTTCTTCTTCCCGAACGGGTTTGTCCACGCCATTGGTTACGCCGGTCTGGCCTTTACCATCTGGAGCGTGATCCTGCCGCCGTTCCTGGTGAAAGCGGCGCGGAAACGTTTTCCGACCGCCAGCTATACCGCGCCGTGTAATAACACCGTGCTCAATCTGGTCATTGTCTGTGGGGCGGTTGTCTATCTGACGGTTGTTCTGGACGTATTTGGTCTGCTGCCAACGTTTCGCTAGACGGAGTCAAAATGAAAAACGTGTTGTCTGTTCAGTCGTCAGTCGTTTATGGCTATGCCGGAAATAAAGCCGCCGTGTTGCCGATGCAGCTCTCGGGGATCGATGTCTGGCCGTTTTACACCGTACAGTTTTCCAACCACACCCAGTACGGGATGTGGCAGGGCATGGCAATGCCGCACGGCGAGCTGAGCGCCATCATCAGCGGGCTGGATGACCTGCAAAAACTGGCGCAATGCGATGCCGTGCTGTCCGGGTATCTCGGGGACAAACGCCATTGCGAAGAGGTGAAGCTCGCGGTCACCACCATTCGCCAGCGTAATCCGCAGGCGCTCTATTTTTGCGATCCGGTGATGGGCGACCCGCAAAAAGGCTGCATCGTCGCGCAGGGCGTGGAGTCCTTTTTTGTCGATGACGCCATTCAACTGGCCGATGTGATGGGGCCGAATCTCTATGAGCTGGGCGTGCTGACGGGCAGACAACTACGTAGTTTTGACGAGGTGGTGGAAGCGGCGCAGCAGCTGGTGGCGTGGGGCGTGAAGAAGGTGCTGGTTAAACATCTCGGCGACTGCTCGCGCGACAAACAGGCGTTTGAAATGCTGCTGGTGACGGCGGAACAGACGTTACACATCGCCCGGCCGCTGTATACCTTTGCCAAAATGCCGGTGGGCGTTGGGGATCTGATTTGCAGCGTGATGCTGGCTTCACTGCTCAACGGTTATGAGGACAAGCAGGCGCTGGAGCGGACTACCAGTGTCGTCGACGCGGTGATGCGGCTGACGAAAGAACACGACTCGTATGAACTGCGGCTGATAGACGCGCGTCACCAGATAATGGAGCCGCAAATTCGCTATCAGGCAACGGTGCTGTAGCGCCGCAAGGAGGCTCTATGTTTCTGACACTGCTACGATTTCAGCATCCGCTGATCTACCGTTTTGCATGGCTTCGTCTGTGGGTCAGGGTGTTAAGAGCGTGCGGGCTGCGTAAGTGAAAGGGGAGAACATTTTTCTCTGCTGCCGGATGCGGCGCTTGCGCCTTATCCGGCCTACAAATGAGCGTGAAACGTAGACCCGATAAGCGAAGCGCCATCAGGCATTAGCGCCAGGCATTACACGCGGAAGTAGCGTGGTGGGATCAACGCGGAAAAGGCGTCGAACTTCTTCACCATCTTTTTCCAGAACAACATAACAACAATCCTCGATTTGAAACATCGGCGCTATTTTAGTCAGCGCCGACAAATCGTAAAGCCAGTCGCTTCGTTTCGATCCTGAAGCGGTGTAAACCTTTTTGGTCACCGCGTCGTCAAATACGGTTGCCGTGAATTTGACGGGGTTGACAATGGATTACGCCATAAACCAGTAATAAAAGAGACCGACTTTCAGGCCGAGGATCACAATATAGGCGCAGCAGTATTTCATGGTGCCAGACATTATCTGGTTGGCCTGTCCGTCCATTTTGGTGGCTGAAACCGCAATGGCGATACTCTGCGGCGAAATCATTTTCCCCCCCGTTGCACCAG
>NZ_SZWS01000055.1:188574-224283 GCF_005281245.1 Citrobacter sp. wls826 | reverse complement strand
GCCGCCGCGAGCCAGTTGGGATCGATATGCAGTTTACTGGCGGCAATGGTTTGCAGTTTGCCGAACAAAATATTCGAGTTGGTATCGCTGCCGGTAACAAACGTGCCCAGCGCGCCAATCACCGGGGCGAGGAAGACGTAGGAACTGCCGGTCAGATCGACAATCGACTGGGCCAGCGTGGAGATAATCCCGCTGAGATCCATCACCGTGGCCAGCGCGACAATCGCCATAATCGCCACAATGGAATTTTTAAGCTGGAAAATGGTTTTGATAAATACTTCCAGCATCCCGCGTGCGGACGCTCCCTGAATAAAACCGCCGATAAGGGTCGCAAAGATGATCAGCATCCCCGGCGTGGTCACCCATTCAACTTTCAGCGCCAGCGTGTTGCCGTCGGCGAGCGTGAAATGCAGCACCGAGGCCAGTTGGGACGCCGCGCCTTTGATCGTCGGGAACAGCGGTGAGCACAGCAGGATAAAAACAAAAATAAACAGATAGATAGAGCCTACGCGGAACAACACTTTTGCCGAGCGCGGCGTGGTTTCGCGGGTATGGCTGACCTCAATGCGCCACTCGGGATCGGTTTTCCCTTTGCGCAGGCGGCTGACCATCGCCACGGCAAACAGGCTGACCAGGCTACCGGCAAAGGCGGGCAATTCCGCGCCAAGATGAATGGCGACAAAATATTGCGGAACCAGCGTGGTGATGCCGCAAATCAGCGTGATCAGAAATACGCCACGAATGGCTTTCAGGCCGCCGCCAATAATGCAGACAATGACAAACGGCAGCAGGATATTAAACAGCGCGAGCTGCAGAATAATGGTTCCACCTAAGGTATACACCGGCAGGTTAACCTGTTCCGCCAGAATAGAAACCGGGATCCCGACCGCGCCGAACGCGGTGGGAACGGTATTCGCCACGAGAGAAGCGATCGCCGCCTTCAGCGGGTTGAATCCCAGCGCAATAAGAATGCCGATCGGAATGGCAACCGCCGTGCCATAACCTGCCGCGGCTTCAAGGAATCCGCCGAAGCACCATGAAATCAGTAGCACCTGAATACGCTTATCTTCGCTAATGCTGGCGAGAATATCGCGCAGAATATCCAGCGCTTTGGTTGCCTGCATGACGTTATAACTGAAGATGGCGCCGAGGATCACAATCACAATCGGCCATAACCCCTTCAGGGCGCCATAGCCTATCGCGGCTTTCAGATTCTGTACGGGCATTTCCCAGAATATGGCCGACAGCGCGGCAGTGAATACCAAAGAGATCAACACGGAATAATGGATGGGCATTTTCAATTTCAATATTAAAAATACCATCAGTAGTAAAGGAGAGAGTGCCAGGGCAAACATAAAATATTCGTTCATTGCTATTCCTGATTGGTTCATTAAACCTGATTTATATTTATGGTGGGGAGGCTACATTGCTGGGTTAATAAAGTATGTAAACTGAATCGCTTCAGTGAATAAAGTAATTATGATTTGTAGTTTTGTAACTATTGTAATCTTTTAATTAAAATCCAATGCCAGGTAAATATACTTAAGAGTAAGCTGAATACCTATAAATAGTTATATGATAACCTTTTTAATAATGCTGGTGATGAGAATAGTAAGCACCTGAAACTGTTTTTAAGGTGTTCATAACGCTGTGGTTTTAAATATAAAAATGTGAGCGAGACCGAAAGAAATAAACCTGGTTGTTGCATATGGGGGTTGATTAGGGGATTATTTGGTTTTGTCATACAAATGAAAATACAGACATATGCGACTGTCCTGACTTAAGAAGCGGAGAGTCGGCATCAAAGGAAAACGACCCGAGCATCACCATGAACCCAGGCATTAGTAAAAACAGCAAACAGAAAAACTGGGCGTGAAATACGGCTGAACCTTTGCTTGATATCGCGATATCAAGCGCAATAAACAGAAATGAAGCAATGGAGTAGTTATTGTGAATGTAAATTTCTTTGTTACCTGCATTGGTGACGCACTGAAATCACGGATGGCACGAGACTCCGTATTGCTGCTGGAAAAACTGGGTTGTCGCGTTAATTTCCCCGAGAAGCAAGGGTGTTGCGGTCAGCCAGCCATTAACAGCGGTTACATCAAAGAGGCGATCCCTGGGATGAAAAACCTGATCGCCGCCCTGGAAGACAACGACGATCCGATTATCTCGCCAGCAGGCTCCTGTACCTACGCGGTAAAAAGCTATCCGACGTATCTGGCCGATGAACCGGAATGGGCGCTGCGTGCCGAAAAGGTTGCCGCGCGTATGCAGGATCTCACCTCCTTTATCGTCAACAAGCTGGGCGTGGTGGACGTCGGCGCCAGCCTGCAGGGCCGCGCTGTCTATCATCCCTCTTGTAGCCTGACTCGAAAGCTGGGGGTGAAGGAAGAGCCGCTCACGCTGCTGAAAAACGTGCGCGGGCTGGAGCTGCTGACGTTTGCCGATCAGGATACCTGCTGCGGCTTTGGCGGGACGTTCTCTGTCAAAATGGCCGAGATATCCGGCGAGATGGTGAAAGAGAAAGTCTTACATTTGATGGATGCGCAGCCGGAATATTTGATTGGCGCAGACGTCAGTTGCCTGCTGAACATTGGCGGTCGACTGCAACGGGAAGGCCAGCCGGTCAAAGTGATGCATATTGCTGAAGTGCTGATGAGCCGCTGAGGGGAAAGAGATGTCGATAAAAACCAGCGATGTAGAATTTAAACTGCGCATTCGTCAGCAGATAGAAGATCCGATCATGCGCAAAGCCGTGGCCAATGCGCAGGAGCGTATTGGCGCAAATCGACAAAAAATGGTCGATGAGTTAGGCCACTGGGAAGACTGGCGCGATCGTGCCAGCCAGATCCGCGATCACGTGCTGAGCAACCTCGACGCTTACCTGTATCAACTCTCCGAGAAAGTGACGCAAAACGGCGGCCACGTCTATTTCGCCAAAACCAAAGAAGAGGCCACCGCCTACATTCTGCAGGTCGCGCGCAGCAAAAACGCGAAGAAGGTGGTGAAGTCCAAGTCGATGGTGACCGAGGAGATCGGCGTCAACCATGTCCTGCAGGATGCGGGAATCCAGGTGATCGAAACCGATCTCGGGGAATACATCCTGCAATTGGATCAGGATCCACCTTCGCACGTCGTGGTCCCGGCTATTCATAAAGATCGCTATCAGATCCGCCGCGTGCTGAACGAGCGTCTGGGGTATGACGGCCCGGAAACCCCGGAAGCCATGACCTTGTTCATTCGCCAGAAGATCCGCGAGGATTTCCTGAGTGCCGAAATCGGTATTACCGGCTGTAACTTTGCCGTGGCGGAAACCGGTTCAGTATGCCTGGTGACCAACGAAGGCAACGCGCGCATGTGCACCACGCTGCCGAAAACGCACATTGCGGTGATGGGCATGGAGCGTATCGCGCCGACCTTTGCCGATGTGGATGTGCTGATCACCATGCTGGCGCGCAGCGCCGTGGGCGCTCGTCTGACGGGCTATAACACCTGGCTGACCGGCCCGCGTGAGGCGGATAACGTGGACGGACCGGAAGAGTTCCATCTGGTGATTGTCGATAACGGTCGCTCGCAGGTGCTGGGCTCTGAGTTTCGCGATGTGCTGCGCTGCATCCGCTGCGGGGCCTGTATGAACACCTGCCCGGCGTATCGCCACATCGGCGGACACGGCTATGGCTCGATCTATCCCGGCCCTATTGGCGCGGTGATTTCTCCACTGCTCGGCGGCTATAAAGATTTTAAAGACCTGCCGTACGCCTGTTCCTTATGCACGGCCTGCGACAGCGTCTGCCCGGTGCGTATTCCGCTGTCAAAACTGATCCTGCGTCATCGTCGGGTGATGGCCGAGGAGGGCATTACCCCGAAAGCCGAGCGACGGGCGATCAAAATGTTCGCTTATGCCAATAGCCATCCGGGGCTGTGGAAAGTCGGAATGATGGCGGGCGCGCATGCGGCAAGCTGGTTTATCAATGGCGGGAAAACCCCGCTCAAGGTTGGCGCGATTGGTGACTGGATGGAGGCGCGCGATCTGCCTGATGCTGACGGCGAGAGCTTCCGCAGCTGGTTTAAGAAACATCAGGCGCAGGAGAAAAAGAATGGATAACCGTACCGCGTTTTTAAACACCATCGCCCAGGCGCTGGGTCGCCTGCCGCGTTTCGAACCGCAAGCGGATGCCGCGCCGGTTAACAATTATGCCAACGAGCGCCTGACTGAACTTAGCCCGCAGCAGCGCTGCGATGCGTTTATCCAGTTCGCCAGCGAAGTGATGCTGGCCCGCTGTGAACTGACTCGCGAGGACCAGGCCGCAGAAGCAGCGCTACGCCTGTGTGAAGAATTGGGTCAGCCAGTAGTGCTGAGCGGCGACAGCCGACTGGTGGCGCTGGGCATCACCGAACGTTTGCAGCAGGAATGCAACGCCGTGGTCTGGGATCCGGCGCGAGGCAGCGAAAATATTACCGAGGCCGAGCAGGCGAAAGTCGGCGTAGTGTATGCCGAGTATGGCCTGACTGAGTCCGGCGGTGTGGTGCTGTTTTCCGCGCCGGAGCGCGGGCGTTCTTTGAGCCTGTTGCCGGAGTCCTCGATTTTCGTGCTGCGTAAAAGCACCATCCTGCCGCGCGTGGCACAACTGGCAGAAAAACTGCATCAGAAAGCGCAGGCCGGTGAGCGTATGCCGTCGTGCATTAATATTATCAGTGGACCCAGCTCGACGGCGGATATCGAGCTTATCAAGGTGGTTGGGGTGCATGGCCCGGTGAAGGCGGTGTATCTGATTATTGAGGATTGTTAAGGCAGGAGAAAGAACCGCTCTGGGCTGTGGGCCAGAGCGGTATCGACGTTATGCAATCATGCTGATGATCAACACGATTACCAGGCCAACCACGGAGTTCACCAGCTCCAGCAGACCCCAGGTTTTCAGCGTATCCTTCACCGACAGGTCAAAGTAGCCTTTGAACAGCCAGAACGAGGCGTCGTTGATATGGGTCAGGGTGTTGGAGCCAGCCGCCGTCGCCAGTACCAGCAACGCCGGATCGACGCCCACCAGTTGACCGGTTGCCGGGTCGAGAATGGCTGCGCTGATAATCCCCGCTGCCGTCATGGCTGAGACCACGCCCTGACCGGTTGCCAGACGAATAAGCACGGTTATCAACCACGCCATGATGTATGGCGAAATATTGCCGTGCGACATCAGCATGCCGATGGTATCGCCGATGCCGGTATCGATAATGGTCTGCTTCAGTACGCCGCCCGCGCCGATGATCAGGATCACCATAGCGATGCTTTTCACCGCGTTTTCAAAGGCGTTCATCACCCATTGCATGTCGTGACCACGCGCGGTACCAAACAGCACGAAGGCGACAATCATGGCGATAAACATCGCAATTGGCGAGGAGCCTAAGAAGTTGACCACTTCCCACGCCTGCGTTCCTTTCACCAGCCAGATGTTGGCGATGGTGGTGGAGATCATGATGATCGCCGGGATCAGCGGAACCAGAATAGAGATGCCGAAAGACGGTAGATTGTTCTGGTCAACCGGTACGTCGGCCTTCATGAATGACGGCGTCGGGCGATCGAGGTTGCCGAGGAACTTCGGCAGGATAAGCCCGGCGCAGATCACGCTCGGAATAGTCACCAGAATACCGTAGATGTAGACCATACCCATGTCAGCGCCGTAGGCGTTAACCAGCGCGACCGGACCAGGCTGCGGTGGGAACAGAGAGTGGGCGGTGGTGGCGGCGGCAACGGCAGGAATCGCCAGCTTGAGGAACGGGATCTTCGCTTCTGCGGCAATGACGATCACCAGCGGCGCCAGCATAATAAACGCCACTTCATAGAACATCGCCAGGCCAAAAATCAGACCAATAATGATCACCGAAAGCTGCACATAGCGCAGACCGAGTCGCGCCAGCAGCGTATGAGCAATCTGATGCGCCGCTCCGGAATCGACCATCAGCTTACCGATGACTGCCCCGAATACCACGATAATCGCCAACTCACCCAGCGTGCTGCCAAAGCCGGATTTCATGGTGTGCAGCAGCGCCATTAAGTCCATACCCGCCAGCATGCCGACCGAGAGCGCCGCCAGCAGCAGGGCGACCATCGAGTTTATTTTGAATCTTAGATTGAGCACCAGCATCAGACCGATGCCGAATACGACCCACAGAATATTGAGAACATGCATATAACGTCTACCTTTATTGGTTGAACTATTATGATTTTGGTTGAGATGTTATCTGTATTGGTTAACCATTGATGCGATGAATGTCACATTGCGTTACATGTTTACATCTTTACTGCGCTTTATGGCCGTAAAATGGCGATCTAATCAGCAAAAATCGTGATTTGGTTAACCAATTCATTCCTTCAGGTTGACATGTCATACCAAAAGGAGGAATTTATGTGCCATATCGTCGAGTCCATAACGTAAATGAGGAATAAAAGATGGAACAGACATGGCGCTGGTATGGTCCTAACGATCCGGTCACCTTAGCGGATGTACGTCAGGCGGGTGCCACGGGCGTGGTCACCGCCTTGCACCATATCCCGAACGGGGAAGTGTGGACGGTTGATGAGATCCTAAAACGTAAAGCCATTATTGAGCAGGCGGGCCTGGTCTGGTCGGTCGTCGAAAGCGTACCGATCCACGAAGATATTAAAACCCGTTCTGGTAACTATCAGCAGTGGATCGCCAACTATCAGCAAAGCCTGCGTAACCTGGCCCAGTGCGGCATTCGTACCGTGTGCTACAACTTCATGCCGGTTCTCGACTGGACCCGTACCGACCTGGAATACGTCCTGCCGGACGGCTCCAAAGCGCTGCGTTTTGACCAGATTGAATTTGCCGCCTTTGAGCTGCACATCCTCAAACGTTCGGGCGCGGAAGCGGATTACACCGCCGAAGAGATTGCTCAGGCGAATGAACGCTTCGCCACCATGAGCGATGAAGACAAAGCGCGTCTGACCCGCAATATCATCGCCGGTCTGCCAGGCGCGGAAGAGGGCTATACGCTTGACCAGTTCCGCCAGCATCTTGCGCGTTATAAAGATATCGATAAAGCCGCACTGCGCGAGAACTTTGCCGTCTTCCTGAAAGCAATTATTCCTGTGGCGGAAGAAGCGGGCGTGCGGATGGCGGTACACCCGGACGATCCGCCGCGCCCAATCCTCGGCCTGCCGCGCATTGTTTCCACCGTGGAAGATATGCAATGGATGGTCGATACGGTCAACAGCATGGCGAACGGTTTTACCATGTGCACCGGCTCCTACGGCGTCCGGGCGGACAACGATCTGGTCGACATGATCAAACAGTTTGGCCCACGCATTTACTTCACCCACCTGCGCTCCACGCTGCGTGAAGATAACCCGAAAACCTTCCATGAAGCGGCGCATCTTAACGGCGACGTCGATATGTACGAAGTCGTGAAAGCGATCGTTGAGGAAGAGCAGCGCCGTAAAGCCGAGGGTAAAGAGGACCTGATCCCAATGCGTCCGGACCACGGCCATCAGATGCTTGACGATCTGAAAAAGAAAACCAACCCAGGCTACTCCGCGATTGGTCGCCTGAAAGGGCTGGCGGAAGTGCGTGGCGTTGAGATGGCTATCCAGCGCGCTTTCTTTAGCCGCTAAAGCGAGTTGCCGGTCACCTGTCTGGCCGGCTTTTTCTTTTCTCTTCCGTTGGTCATTCAACGGGTTCTGGAGTTCACGATGACAACGACAATTGCCAATAGCAACCTGCCGGTTGCTCGCCCTGCATGGGACAGCTCGCGCCTGCAATCCCGCATTGTTCACCTGGGATGCGGCGCATTTCACCGCGCGCATCAGGCGCTGTACACCCATCATCTGCTGGAAACCACCGACAGCGACTGGGGGATCTGTGAAGTTAACCTGATGCCGGGTAACGATCGCGTCCTGATTGAAAACCTGCGCAAACAGCAACTGCTGTATACCGTGGCGGAAAAAGGCGCGGACAACACCGTGCTGAAAGTGATTGGCTCGATGAAAGAAGCGTTGCACCCGGAGCTTGACGGCTGTGATGGTATTTTACAGGCTATGGCGCGCCCGCAGACGGCAATTGTCTCGCTGACGGTCACGGAAAAAGGCTACTGCACCGATGCTGCCAGCGGACAGTTAGATCTCAATAACCCGCTGATTAAACACGATCTGGCGAATCCAGGCGCGCCGAAATCGGCGATTGGTTACATCGTACAGGCGCTGCATCTGCGTCGTGAGCAAGGGCTTGCGGCCTTTACCGTGATGTCTTGCGATAACGTGCGTGAAAATGGTCATGTGGCGAAAGTCGCGGTGCTGGGTCTGGCGCAGGCGCGCGACCCGCAGCTGGCGCAGTGGATTGAGGCTAACGCCACTTTCCCGTGCACCATGGTAGACCGCATTGTTCCGGCGGCGACGCCAGAAACGTTGCAAGAGATTGCCGACCAGTTGGGGGTGTACGATCCGTGTGCTATCGCCTGTGAGCCATTCCGTCAGTGGGTTATCGAAGATAACTTTGTCAACGGTCGCCCTGACTGGGACAACGTTGGTGCGCAGTTCGTTGCCGATGTGGTACCGTTTGAAATGATGAAACTGCGTATGCTCAACGGCAGCCACTCTTTCCTCGCGTATTTGGGCTATCTCGGCGGCTATGAAACTATCGCTGATACCATGACAAATCCGGCGTATCGCAAAGCGGCGTTCGCGCTGATGATGCAGGAGCAAGCGCCGACGCTGTCGATGCCGGAAGGCACCGATCTTAACGCCTATGCGACGCTGCTCATTGAGCGTTTCAGCAACCCATCACTGCGTCACCGCACCTGGCAGATTGCGATGGACGGCAGCCAGAAATTGCCGCAGCGCCTGCTGGATCCGGTGCGTCTGCATCTGCAAAACGCCAGCGACTGGCGTCACCTGGCGCTGGGCGTGGCGGGCTGGATGCGCTACACCCGTGGCGTGGATGAACAGGGGCAGGCCATTGATGTTGTCGACCCCTTGCTGGCTGAGTTCCTGCGCATTAACCAACAGTTCCAGGGGGCCGAACGCGTGACGGCGCTGCTGGGGCTGAGCGGCATTTTTGGCCATGATCTGGCGGAAAACGCTGATTTTGTTGAGACAATTATCGCGACATATCAACAGCTGTGTGAACACGGTGCACGCGAGTGCGTTGCGGCGTTAGGCGCTGACGCATAATCCCCGAAGTATGACGGGTCAATCAAAATGCTGATTTGGTTGACCCGTTTTCTGTTTTTGGCTTCCCGCAAATGCTATAGTTCAGGCGAAAAAATGTTTTTTGTAGGCTTGATAAGATGCGTCAGCGTCGCCATCAGCCAACGGCACAGGTGCCGGTTGGCAGCGCATGTGCCTTATCCGGCCTACGGATCTGAATTGACGCATCTGACGGACATAACACGATGAAATCGAACACTTCTCAACAAAGACCCTACCAGGAAGTGGGTGCAATGATCCGCGATCTGATTGTCCAGACGCCGTACCAGCCCGGGGAGCGTTTGCCGCCGGAACGTGAAATTGCTGAGATGCTCAATGTCACTCGCACGGTGGTTCGCGAAGCGTTAATTATGCTGGAAATTAAAGGTCTGGTGGACGTGCGTCGCGGCGCCGGGATCTACGTACTCGACAATGCAGATGCGCAGACCATCGACAGTACGGATGTCAATCATTGCAATGACGCGGGTCCGTTTGAGCTGCTGCAGGCGCGACAGCTGTTGGAAAGCAATATCGCCGAATTCGCCGCGCTGCAGGCTACCCGTGAAGATATCGTTAAAATGCGCCAGGCGTTACAGCTGGAAGAGCGGGAGCTGGCCTCCAGCGAAGCGAACGGTTCTGAAAGCGGCGACATGCAGTTCCATCTCGCCATAGCCGAAGCCACGCATAACAGCATGCTGGTGGAGCTGTTTCGCCAGTCATGGCAGTGGCGTGAAAACAACCCGATGTGGATCCAGCTCCATAGCCACCTCGACGATACCCATTACCGTAAAGAGTGGATGGGTGACCACAAACAGATCCTGGCGGCATTAATCAAAAAGGATGCCCGCGCAGCTAAGCTGGCAATGTGGCAGCATCTGGAAAACGTCAAACAGCGCCTGCTGGAGTTTTCAAATGTTGATGACATCGACTTTGATGGTTATCTGTTTGATTCTTGGCCGCTGGATAAAGTTAACGCCTGATTTTCCTTCCTCTCCCATGCGGGCTGTTGCAGCCCGCGCGACACTTTTCAGCACAAAAGCTTATTGCATAACAACGCTTTTTTCTCGTCATGAACGTCACGTAAAAAAAGGTTTCCATCACCTCAGATGATGATTTTTCCGTCGTCGTTACGCGGTGAAAATTGATTTATATCAATTAAAAACAACTTATTTTTGCATGCGAAAAAATGCATCGTTTACCTTATTTTTACCTTTCCGTGCTTATTTTTAGACAAAACGGGCCTGTGTTAAGTGAGAATCAAACTGATTTCCGCGGTGGTCAGAGCGAGGCTGCCCGGAATAACAGTGCATAAAAACAGGCGCTTCACGGAAATGTAGACATTAATAACGGCACGTAACTTATTGGCTGTAATGATGTTTTGATTTGAGGTCATGTTTATTGTCAATAGTTCTGGCTTTTTTAATCAAATGAATAAAAGTGAATATATGTAAAGTTAAAATTACACATTATTCTATAATCAAGTTATCTTTCATTTGAAATGCTGTTCCAGTTTTTTGTCCGTTATTAACAGTTTCATTACTATTGTCACTGTATTTTGCCGTTGACATGTTTTTACACTGACTGCATATTTCATCGCCATAAGCGTGTTTGCGTTCAGGAGATGATAATGCCCTCTCGAGATTACCCCGATATTAGAAAGGCCAGGGGTACCCGTTCAAAAGATATGGTTCTTTTAAGTGCCCGTGTCGATACCTCTCTGTGGGAATATGTTCGTACGCTGGCATTTGAAACCCGTAAAAGTAAACAAGATATTATTGCCGAAGCAATAATGTTATATCGCTCTGTTAATGAGAGCGTAAGCGAAGAATCCAAGTAATTACTCTCTGTTCGGGTTTTATTTAACCCAAAATGATATGTGTCTTGCCACTTTATTATTACCTTCATTGGTGTGTTAGAGGTTTTCCCCTTTTCCATAGGGGGCTTTTTTATGCGGGTATTCTGCCTTCATAACAAAGTTGATAGCAAAATTCACAATTAAAAGTGAGTAATAACATGAAAAAGTCAGCAATGGCATTAGCTGTAATGGTATTAGGGGTAACCTCCGTTCATGCAGCGGAAATTTATAATAAAGATGGCAACAAACTGGATCTGTACGGCAAAGTAAAAGCGGTCCATTCCTGGACTGGCGGCACCGATGCCGACGGTACATACGCGCGTCTGGGTTTTCGCGGTGAGACACAAATCAACGATCAACTGACCGGTTATGGCCAATTTGAAAGTCAGTTTGATGCCTCTAAAGCAGAAGGTTCTCAGAATGGCGTCAATACACGTCTGGCGTTTGCTGGCCTGGATTATGGCCATGACGTTAGCTTTGACTACGGTCGTAACTACGGTATTGCTTACGACGTGGGAGCTTACACTGACACTCTTTCAGAGTTCGGCGGCGACTCTTTTGAAGATGCTGACCGCTTCCTTACTTCACGTACTTCTGGCGTTGCAACACTCCGCACCAAAAATCTCTTTGGAGCCGTTGATGGTCTGAACATTGGTGCGCAATACCAGGGTAAAGGTGATGCCAACTCGGAAGACCCGACAAAACCTAATTTGACTAAGCAGCACGGTAACGGCTACGGCTTCTCCCTGGGCTATGACAACATTGCGGATTCCGGCGTGTCTGCTATTGCGACCTACACAAATAGTTCAATCACAGCAGCCCAAAAGAAAGGCAATAAAGACGGTAAATGGGATGGCGAAAACGCAGAGTTCTGGGGCGCGGGTCTGAAATATGATGCTAATGCCATCTACGTCGCGACCATGTACGGTGAGTCCCACAACCTGATTCAGGATGCGGATAAAGCTGAGCACTTTGAAGCAATGGCTGCGTATGTGTTTGATTTTGGTCTGCGTCCGAACGTGGGTTACGTTCACGCGCGTGACAACAACAATAATGACCTGACTGAATACGTAGCGTTGGGCACGGATTACTACTTCAACAAAAACATCGTGGCTGATGTGGGTTACAAAATTAACCTGCTCGATGGCAAAGACGACGACAACCAGGTTGTTGCAGGTCTGACCTATCAATTCTAATTTGTTGTACTAGCATAAAAGGCGTCTTAGTTAAGACGCCTTTTTTACCTCTGCCGTGTTTAAACTGGCTGACTCTCTTTCACCTGTACACCGCTAAACAGCCATTGCCAGATGCCCACTTTTACCCATGCGACCACGCAGAGAATCAGGTAAAAAAGTGGATTATGCGTAATGGTAACGTACATGACCTCCATTAAATCCACATGCAAATTTCCGGCAATTGCCATATTGATAACAAAAATTGAGGCTACCGCGCTGGCCAGTAAAATAAATACGGCCTGAAGCTGGGTTATCTCTGGTAACCTGCCAGAGGCCCATTGCCATAAAAATGTTGTTGTTAACAGGAATATAAGAAACAATCCTAACGCGCCAAACAGGCCAAAGTCTTTATAATCCTTTAGCGTGCCAATTAAACCCACCAAAATAATTAACCCCAGTAGTATTTTTTTAAACCATGACATGTACTTTTCCCGAAGATAGTGTTGATGCTGAGTTAATATGTCCATTTTTACGCATTTTAAATTGAGTTTATAAATGAACAGCCGGGAATTATAAATTGTCTGGCGGGTAATTGCTGATTATTTGTGGTTTATTAAATGTTGACATTTGATTGCGGACTAATCCTAAGATACCTGTTTATAAGGTTGTCGATTATACCCTTTTGGGGGAGGCGAAACGCTGTTTGTATAATTGTGTGAGGCTGATCAGTGCCGCAATAAACAAGGCGACGGCACCGCATAGCGTGGCATTAACGATCGCTTGAGCGCCGCTTCCTAGCAGGCTGGTTAAGAGCGGCCCGAGTATTTGCCCAATACCGTAAGTCAGGGTGACCAGGCCCAGCAGATTAATATTGCGCGGTACGCTAAGTTGACGGGCGAGCGGCATGACCAGCGAAGTGGTCCCCATAAACGTTGCGCCAAAACCCACGCTGCTTATCACCAGCAGCGGCAAGGAGTCGCTGGCGAGCGTCATGACCACGCAGGCACTTTGGATCAGTAAATTCGCCGTCAGGCATTGCAATACCCCCCAGCGTCGGGCAGCCCACAGCCAGGCGAAACAACCCGGAATAATCGATATGCCGACCAACGACCAGAGATGGGCCGTCAGCAGCGGCGACCCGGCACTTTTCGCCATCAGTGGCAGGTATGTAGCGACAATGATGTAGCCAAATCCGGCCAACCCATACAGTAGCGCCAGCAGCCACCAGGACATAGGCTGATGCTCTGTTTTTACCGGTGTGGCGGCGGGAAGCGCATGGTCGCGAGATGGCAGGAGCATAACGAGTAGCACAAAGAACAGCGCGGAGGCTGCCGCTGCCCCCAGCCAGAGCGTGTGTGATGACAGCGCAAAATGCAGACCGCTGATGACATATTCATTGCCCAGCAAAATGCCTGCGCCAACGCCGGAGAACAATGCGGCGATCACGAAGGGATGCCGGGTATGATGCAGGACGATCATCGAACCAAAAATCATCATACCGGCACTGGCGACGCCTGCCAGAAAACGGATCAGCATCACCAGCGTGGGCTGCTTAACGCTTGCCATTGCCAGAATCAACCCTGCGGTAGCGAGCGCAGAAGTTAACAACATCGGGCGTAAACGTGAGGGAAGATGGAAGAGCCCGAAGGAGAAGAGCAGGCTTCCCGCCAGATATCCGGCGTAGTTGGCGCTGGCAATCCAGGAGAGCTGGTCAAACGTAAACTGACCTTCCGACAGCAGTACCGGGAGCATCGGCGTATACAGAAAGCGTCCAATTCCCATGCCCAGCGTTAAGACCAGCATGCCAAAGAGCGCGACGCTGATGGCATGACGATTTGAATCGGGGCTTCCCTGGGACATACGGACTCTCATTTCACGCTGTTAGTTTGATAATTGTTATATTACATGTGCAAATGATAATGAAAAGTAAAATAAAAACAGGGATTTTACTTTCTCCTTAAAAATTCGCCAGCGTCAGCAGGGAAGGAATTTGCGACAACAGATATAACACCAGCCCAATAGAACCGCCGACCAGCGTGCCGTTGATGCGGATAAACTGTAAATCTTTGCCGATGTTTAGCTCAATTTGCTGCGACATATCGCGCGCATCCCAGCTTTTCACCGTGTCGCTGATGTGGCGCGTCAGGAAGGTGGCGAACTCCGGCGCAACTTTATACGCGGCCTGCTCCAGATGCCCATTCAGTGAGGCGCGCAGGGCGCTGTCGGCAACCAGTGTTTCGCCGAACCACTGTCCGGCGCTGGCGATGCGCTGCTTCACGCGCGAATCGTCAGCGTTAATGTCGGTTTTCACCCACTGGCGCAGGTCTGCCCACAGTTCGCCAAGATAACGGTTGAAGGCTTCGTCTTCCTTCAGATAGTTTTTCATGCTTTCGGCCCGCACGGCCATCTCCGGATCGTGTTTGAGCTTATCGATTAGCTTAAACGTGGCGCGGTCGAAGGCGTGGCGGATCTGATGCGCCCGATCGTGGCTGATGTCATCCAGTAAGGAATTAACGGCATCAGACACCAGTTCGGCGCTGTGCTCGCCCAGCCATTCAGTCGGCAGGATCTTCGCTTTCAGCGGATGCTCGGTCTCCAGCCAGTGCACGATCTGTCGGGCGATAAACGCCCGCGAGCTGTCGCGCTGGAGCAGGGCGATAAGTTGGGCGATCAATGTGTCGAGCAACACCTGATGGCGATTGTTTTTGGTCATGCTTTCCAGCATCAGCGCGCTGGTACCGGAGAGATCGACCTTGTCGATGGCTTTGTGCACCGCCCGCTTGATCAGCCGCTGAATGCGGGTGTCGTCGGTGAGTTCGAGAAAACCGCTCATGATCTGCAGCAGATGCTGGCCAATTCGCTGGGCGTTTTCCGGTTGGCTGAACCAGTTACCGATCAACAACGCCGGTTCATGGCGGCGGATCAGGGCGATCAGGGACTGGGTGTCGAGAAATTTTTCCTGCACAAACTGACCAAGATTCTCCCCGATCCGATCCTTATTGCGCGGGATAATCGCCGTATGTTGCGAGATAAACGGGATTGGTACCCGTCGAAAAAGCGCCACCACGGCGAACCAGTCCGCCAGCGCGCCGACCATCGCCGCTTCGGCGATCGCTTTGATCCCGAGCACCCAGAAGTTAGGCGGCAGAAACAGCGTGATGACGAAGGTAGCGGCGGCAATCAGCAGCAATGAGAGCGCCAGTCGCTTGGCGCGTTTGAGTTCAGCAATTTTATTCATAGGCTTAAGGATAGAGCCAGACGGGGGGATCGCGCAAAAAATGTGGAGCGCCTCCCATTTTCAGGCGAGCAAAGCTTACTCCGGGATCCAGTTGTCCCAGGCGGGTAAGGGGCCGAGTTCCGCCACCAGAAAATCGATAAACGATCGCACCTTCGGATTGCTGTACTTACTGGGAAAATAGAGCGCATACAGGGCGTGGGTTTCGCAGGTGATGGTGCCGTCGAGCATCAGCGGCGTTATCTCTTCTTTTTGAATATGATCGCCAATCAGATAGGTGGGCAAATACGCCACTCCCTGATCTTCTAACACCGATTTCAGCAATACCAGACTGCTGTTGGCCTGGATAGGCATATGCAGTTTTAACTGATGCAGACGATCCTGTTCATCCGCCACCTTCAGCACTGGCGTGAGACCTGGGTAAACCAGGCAATCATGATTGACCAGATCGCTACGACGCTGGGGCATGCCTTTTTTGGCAAGGTAGCCGGGTGAGGCGCAGTATGCCCAGCGGACAGGCACCAGCTTGCGCATTGCGTAGTTCTGCGGTGGTGCGGTGGAGATTCGCAGGGCGATGTCGAAATCCGTTTCGTTCAGATTCACGAAGTTATCGTTGAGATCGATATACAGATTCACATCTGGGAACTGGGAACGATATTTATCCACCAGGTTCACCAGCCGGGAATAACCAAACGCAATTGAGCAGGTTATGCGTAATTCACCCTGCGGGCTGTGGTAATAACCGGAGGTGGTATTCAGCGTTTCATCGAATTCTTTCAAAAGCTTATTGGCGCGGTTAAAGAGATATTGCCCGGCATCGGTCAGGGTAATACTGCGGGTGGTACGTTTAATTAATGTCGTGCCTAACGTATCTTCCATTGCCGCCAGGCTTTTGCTGACCGCAGATGGCGAGACGTTGAGCTGCGCCGCGGCTTCTGACAATCCTCCGCAGTCGACGATTTTAATGAAAAACTCCAGATGCTTGAGTGAAATCGGCGTACTCATAGTTTCCTTTTATTCACAAGTGATTTGCAAAAACGGTACGAATAGGCCGTTACATTCGCGTTTTAAACATGCAACTATTGAATCACAGGAAACAACTTGCTGGCAAAATGAAAAAATAACAACTTAGGTGAGTTACGTCACAAAATAAAAGGAGGCGAAACGGAAACTCATCACATTGTGAATTTAATCTCATTAAATATTATTCTAAAGGTACCGATTATGTGGTCACGACTCGAACCCTACAGATCGTCGATTATTTTATTAGTTGCTCTGGTGATTGGCGGCTTATTAGGTATTTATGCCCCCTCGTTTGCAAGTAAACTCCAGCCAATCGGCCAGATATTCTTAAATCTGCTATTTATGATTATTGTGCCGCTGGTGGGGATCAGCGTCATGTCTTCGATCGCCAGTATGACCGACCTGAAAAGGCTGGGGCGCATTATGGCGATTATCTTTATTGTTTCGATCGCAATGGCCTTTATTCCGGCTGCCGGGATCGTTGCGCTGGCGCTATGGTATAACCCGGCGCAGGGCGTCACTATCGATCTTTCGCAGTCGGTGCAGGCGGGCAGCGGTAAGATGGATTTTGTCAGCATGATCACGACCAGCGACTTTATCGGACTGTTTTCTAAGTCCAATATTCTGGCGCTGATTGTGATGGCGATTATTGCTGGTGTGGCGATTGGTCAATCGGATCAGGCCGGTAAGCGTATTGCGTCGTTGCTGGAAGATGCCAATACCGTGATCATGAAGATCGTTTCGATCATTATGAAGGTCGCGCCGATTGGCCTGGGCTGCTATTTCGCTGCCACTATGGCCAGTCAGGACTCTGCACTGCTGCTGACCTTTGCTCGCGCCATCGGTCTGTTCATGGTGGCCACGCTGGTCTACTTTGTTTTTGGCTCAATTCTCTATTCGTATATTGGCGGCGGTATTCCGGCGGTCAAAGCCTTCTGGCGTAATGCGATTGAACCGTCTGCGACTGCGCTGGGGACTTGCTCTTCGCTGGGGACTCTCCCGGTGACGCTGCGTGCCGGTAAGGCGATGGGGATTAACCCGGAAATCGTTGATGTCTCCATTCCGCTACTGGTTAACCTGAACAAAGGTGGCGTGGCGATGATTGCCGCGCTGAAAATTGTCTTTATCTATTCCGTGCTGGGCATGGAGTTCACCACCGAGACCTTCTTCCTGACCATGCTGATTGCGGTGCTCTCCGCCATTATCGTCGGCGGCGTACCGGGCGGGGCATTCCTCGGTGAAATCTTTATCGTCACTACGCTGGGCCTGCCAATGGAAGCGATCCCGATGTTAGTAGTGCTGGGCACGATTACCGATGCGCCTGCCACACTGATTAACGTTATCCATGATTTGAATGCGGCGCAGATTGTTGAACGGTTCGCTGGAAAAAAGCAGACCAACACTGAAATAAACTCTACTGCTGCGGTGGTATAGGTTTCACACGGATTAAGAACAGGAGATGTTATGAAAGACGCAATGAAGCTTGAGACGCAATTGGTTGTTGCGGGTCGCGACAAACGCTACACCCAGGGAGCGGTGAATCCGGTTATCCAGCGCGCTTCTTCGCTGGTGTTTGATACCGTGAAAGACAAAAAATTCGCCACCGCCAATCGCGCAAATGGCGAGCTGTTTTACGGCCGTCGCGGAACCTACACCCACTTTGCCTTCCAGAAGGCAATGAGCGAACTGGAAGGCGGCGTTGGCTGCGCGCTTTACCCGTGCGGCGCTGCGGCGGTGACCAATGCGATTCTGGCGTTTGTTCAGGGTGGCGATCATATTTTGATGACGGGCGCGGCCTACGAGCCAACCCAGGATTTTTGCAATAAGATCCTGAGTAAATTCAATGTGGAAACAACGTATTACGATCCGTTGATTGGTGCTGGTATCGTTGATCTTCTGCGTCCGGAAACGAAAGTTGTATTCCTCGAATCGCCAAGTTCGATCACCATGGAAGTCCAGGATGTACCGGGGATGGTGAAAGCTATCCGCGCGGTTAATCCGGAGATTGTCATTATGATCGACAACACCTGGGCGGCGGGTGTGCTGTTCAAAGCGCTGGAATATGGCGTGGATATTTCCATTCAGGCGGGAACGAAGTACACCATCGGTCATTCGGACGGCATGCTGGGCACGGCGGTCTCCAACGCGCGTTGTTGGGATCGTCTGCGCGAGAACTCCTATTTGATGGGACAAACTCTGGATGCTGATACGGCCTACAACGGCAGCCGTGGATTGCGCACCCTGGCGGTACGTCTTAAGCAGCATCAGGAGAGCAGTATCCATATTGCCCGCTGGCTGTCGGCAAGGCCGGAAGTGGCGCGGGTGAATCATCCGGCATTACCGGAATGCCCGGGGCACGAGTATTTTCAGCGTGACTTTGCCGGAAGCTCAGGCCTGTTCTCGTTTGTGCTGAAAAAGAGACTGACCGACGAGCAGATGGCGAATTTCCTCGATAACTTCTCGCTGTTCCATATGGCCTATTCGTGGGGTGGATTTGAGTCGCTTATTCTGGCGAATCAGCCGGAAGAGCTGAACAGCATTCGCCCAGCCGGAGAGGTGGATTTCAGCGGCACCCTGGTCAGGGTGCATATTGGCCTTGAGGATATTGGCGACCTGATTGCCGATCTGGAAGCAGGGTTTGCGCGCATTGCTTAAGATAATGTGATGGTTGCCGGATGCGGCGCAGGCGCCTTATCCGGCCTATCACTACGACATAGGCCGGATAAGCGTCAGTGCCATCCGGCAGGTTAGTTTTCAGTGGCTAACGTTGTTGTTTCATGCTGGCGAACCCGTTTCAGTAAGCCTGCCAGGGTAAAGACGACAGCAATACCCGCCGCAACCGCCAGCAGATGAAACGAAATCCTGCCGCCGTTAAACCACAGCCAACGTCCGATTTCGACAGAAACCGCCATCACCGTCAGGATGACCATATTCAGCGACGCCGAGACCGTACCCTTCGGTAAGTTGTTGGAAAACAGCGTAAAGCGGAACAGCGTCGGAAAGATCATACCAATGCCAAACGCATACAGGCTGGTTCCCAGCACCGACCACAGCCAGACGTGTGGCCACAGCAAATTGCCGGCAATCAGCACCGCCAGTCCGCTCAGTTGAATGGGTGCCGCCCGCCAGATAAAGCGTGGCTGGGTTGGATCCTTCACAAAACGAACAACCACCATATTGGCGACGATCACCGCGCCAAAGACCGGTGCCTGCGCCCAGGCGAACTCTGATGTGCTCATACCGCCAGCGTCGATCAGGATCACCGGCGAGACCGCCACCCAGCTCATCATCGGGATATAGCTTAACGACAGCGTGGCTGCGCCAAACAAGAACACCCGGTTGCGGAAAACGTCGCGGAAATCACGCAGTACGCCGCGTGCACTGAACGGCACCGCGCCGCGCTTAACGGTTTCCGGCATTGCTAACGCTAGCCCTATCAGGGCGATAAGCCCCATGGCGGCGATAATGGCGAACAGGACTTTCCAGTGTACAAAGTGCATCAGCGCTGCGCCGGAGAGCGGGCCGATAACCGGCGCAACCAGCACAATGGAGGTGATTATCGCCATTAACTTTATGGCCTTCGTTTGCCCAAACGCTTCCTGCACCGTGACATAGCCAACGGTAGCGATAAAGCAGATGCTGGTGCCCTGTACAAATCGGGCGACCAGAAATTGCGTCATTGAGGTGGTCAATAGCGTGGCAGCGCAGGCGAGCGTAAAAATTAACGCCCCCGCAATCAGCACCGGTCGACGGCCAATCCGGTCGGAGAGCGGTCCCAGCAGCCATTGCAGCGCCATGCCGCCAGCCAGATAGAGGCTCACCGCAGCGGGGGCCAGGCTGACGTCGGCGTTGAAATCACGCACCACATTGATGATGCCTGGCTGGATCAGGTCCGTCGACAGATAGGCGGCGAAGTCATATAAAATCAACGCGACAGGAAAAAATAGCGTCGTGGTGCGTTGGGAGAAAAACGCGAGAATCCGTTGCATAAAACAGCTCCTTTTCGGGAGAAAACCCTCAACGGGAATAGCGAAATTCAATACCGTCTTTGAGACGTCAGACCGATGACAGAAAAAAGCAGACTGCAAATGTACTGAATTTCATGTAATCAAAAACGCTGCCTGCGCGAGGCGCAAACAGGAGAAACGTTTTCAGACTCGGGTCAGAAAACGTAGCGATTACAGGTAACAATCAGCACATCGCACCTCGGGAAGAATTGGTTGAATGGATAATAGCCACCCAAAGTGTAATGCGGATTGGATATTAATTAAACGAGTTTATCCGCTTTATTTGCAGAAAATCGTCACGCTTATCAGAAAGTGACGCTCTGCAGAAAACGCAGCGCGATTGCACAACCGAAGACGATCAATACGCCGCCGGCGATACGCTCGATCCACAATATCCCTCTGGTTAACCGTCGCTGGATCTGCGGTAAGCCGATGAACATCACGATCAGCAGATCCCAGAACAACACCACGCTGGTCATCCAGATCCCGCTCATGGTTTGTTGCAGCAGCGTCACCGACGGGCCGAGCAGGGCGGTCATTAGCGCCAGATAGAACAGCGCATTTTTTGGGTTGAGCAGCGACGAACCTAATCCCAGCAGCAGCTGTTTGCCAAATCCTGGACAGGTAGACTGGGCGTCTGCTCCGGTCAGGGTTTGCGGGCGGCTGCGTATCAGTAGGCTGCCAATCCATAATAAATAGAGCGCGCCCAGCAGCTCAATAACCGTAAACAGCAGGGGAAGCTGGCGCAGGATCCCCCAACCAATAATCGCCAGCAGAATATACAGCCCGTTGCCGATGGCGATCCCCACGCACAGCCCGGCGCTGCCGCGCATTCGGTAACGTACGGCGTAACCGACCAGTAAAAAGAAGTCCGGCCCTGGGCTGAGTAGTGCAACAAAATGCGCCAGCGCCAGCGCGGGAAAAGCAGACGGAAAAAGTTCAGCAAGCAGCGACATAGCGACCTCAGAAAATGAAACAGAGATCAGCGTACGCCTGACGCAACGCTAATTATTGTCTGATATTGATCGTCCCAGTGCGTACTGGCGCGGTGTGGCTGCTGTGTAGCGAACAAAGGTGCGATGGAAATGGCTCTGGTCGGCAAACCCGCTCTGGTAGCCGACATCGACAATCTCGTCCCCGGCCCGTAGCCGCTGACGGGCATAGTCAATCCGCATGATGTTCAGATAATTTCCCGGCGTCAGCCCGGTGTCCTGCTTAAAGGTCCGAATCAGCGTTTCTTTACGCATGTGACACTCATCTGCCAGCTCATCCAGCGAGGGTGGGGAGAGCAGACTGGACTGCAACCGCTCGCGCAGATACTGGCTGATGACGCTTAGGTTTTCAGGTGTTACCGACTGCAATGGCAGCGAGCGCAGCAATGCTTGTGCGGCATCAGTTATCTGCGTCGTTTGCCGTTGCGGCATGAGCGCCACAAGGTGCATGTAGCACTGGAATAATTGCGGATCGCGGATAACAGGAGTGCGCGTGCAAAGCCGTTGATTGCTGTTCAGCGCAGGCAGATGGGTAAGACACCACCGGGCATCAAGATAAAGCATGTGATAGCTGCGAAATTGCCCGTTGACGGGATTACAGCTGTGAGGTGCCAGTGGTGGGATCACAATGAGATCGCCCACCTTCAGATGGTATTCCTTGTCATCGCACAGGCAGCAGGTTCCTCCCTCGAGAATTGCCCCAATCGAGAGCTGAGAGTGGTAATGGCGCTTATAGGCCTGCTGACTTTGCCAGGTGCTCCGAAGCTCCAGCCACGGCAGTTGCTCATCACGCCAGAACGATTGTGGAATATCTCGGGTATGCGTCACATCGTGTCCTCCATGAAAGTGATGATTTGTTATAGCACAGGCCTTGCGGTGAAAACGCGGGAATGTGCATTGAGGTCGTGATTCTGCGTGATGCGTTCCAGACAAATGCAGACGTTACAAAGGGGCGTTTTTATCTCGGAAATCGTCTCGCAAAGAGAGAAAGTTACAGGTGAAGGTGTGGTTTACCAGCGCTACAGTCACGGCATCTTATTTCCAGGTGATGGATCGCCATGAACAAAGCACCGACTTCCACCCCGCATGATGCGGTCTTTAAAACGTTTTTGCGCCACCCTGATACAGCTCGGGATTTTCTACAAATACATCTTCCCGCTTCGCTGCGCGAACTTTGCGATTTTCAGACGCTGAAACTCAAGCCGGATAGTTTCATTGAAGAGGATTTACGTGCGCACTATTCCGATGTGTTGTGGTCCGTGAAAACGACGGAAGGTGATGGCTATGTTTATGTGGTGATTGAACACCAAAGCACACCGGATGCGCATATGGCATTCAGGTTGATGCGTTACGCGGTAGCGGCCATGCAGAAGCATTTAGATGCCGGGCATCAGCAATTACCGCTGGTGGTGCCGATGTTGTTCTATCACGGTGCGAAAAGCCCATATCCTTATTCCCTATGCTGGTTGGACGAGTTTGCCAACCCGAAGCTGGCTCGTCAGCTGTATGCTGTGGCGTTTCCGCTGGTGGATATTACGGTTATCCCGGATGACGAAATTGTGCAGCATCGACGTATGGCGCTGCTGGAGTTAATCCAAAAACATATTCGTCAGCGCGACCTTATGGGGCTGGTCGAGCAAATTGTTTCCCTGCTACTTACCGGACTGACTAATGACAGCCAGATAAAGACGCTGTTTAATTATATTTTACGAACTGGCGATGCGCCTCGATTCAGTGAGTTTATTCGTGAGGTTGCCGAACGTTCACCGCAGTATAAGGAGCATTTGATGACGATCGCCGACAGATTGCATGAGGCAGGGCTACAAAAAGGCAGGCTGGAAGGGTTACAGGAAGGGCGACGTGATGAGGCGCTCCGTATTGCCCGCACCATGCTGGCAGACGGTATTGATATCTGCACGGTACAAAAAATTACCCGGCTTTCCGCAGAAGATATTCAGGGTTTAAGTCATTAGATATGAGTTAAATCGCATAATCGTCTGGCCGAAATCACCGGGCGGTCCGGTTTACTCTATCGCCATCTTTACCGCCTCGCCGAGCTTTTGCATCACTTCCTGATGCTTCTCGTTTGGCGGCAACGCGCAGTTGATGCGTACGCAGTTGCGATACTTTCCGGATGCGGAGAACAGCGATCCCGGTGCGACCTGGATTTTCAGGCGACAGAGCTGCTTAGCGACGCAGACCATATCGACCTGGAGCGGCAGCTCGACCCACAGCATAAAGCCGCCTTTCGGTCGAGTGACGCAGATCCCGCAGGGAAAATATTCTCGTACCCAGCAGGTGTAGATCTCCATATTACGCTGATAAATCTGGCGCATACGCCGGATATGCCGATGGTAATGACCTTCGCGCACAAAGGAGGCTGCTGCCAACTGCGTAGCGGGAACGTTAGTACCAATGACGGCGTACTTCATGTGTAGCAGTTTGTTGTAATAGCGACCGGGAACCACCCAACCCACGCGCAGTCCGGGGGCTACGGATTTGGTAAACGAACTGCAGAGTATTACCCGGCCGTCACTGTCCCAGGAGTGGATCGTACGCGGGCGCGGATACTCTGTGGCCAGTTCGCCATACACATCATCTTCAAAAATGACGATGTCGTGACGCTGGGCGAGGGCGAGCACCGCCCGCTTACGCGCATCCGGCATAATGAACCCGAGAGGGTTGTTGCAGTTGGGAACCAGCAGCACGCCTTTGATCGGCCACTGATCCAGCGCCAGCTCCAGCGCTTCAATGCTGATCCCGGTATCCGGATCGGTTGGGATCTCAATCACCTTGATCCCCAGACCGCGCAGTAGCTGCATTGTGCCGTAGTAGGTGGGGGATTCAACGGCGACAATGTCCCCTGGCTGACAAACCGCCAGCAGCGCCAGCGACATTCCGCTCTGGCTCCCGTTGGTTATCACAATATCATCGGCGTTGAGGAGTGAACCGCTGTCCAGCATCAGACGGGCGATCTGCTGGCGCAGATCCTGGCTGCCGGGAAGCTTGTCGTACCCCAGCACTGCCTTCAGGTTATGCTGCACTACGCGGCTGAGTTCGCGCCAGAGCGGTTTCAGGCTCGGTTGACTGACATCTGGCGCGCCGCTGCTGAAGGGGATCACAGATTTATCGCTATGCCCTTTTAGCATATCCAGCACCAGATCCCACTGCGTTATCTCGACCGGACGCTGCACCGGGCGTGACATCGGCGGTACGGGCGGCAGCGCTTTTTGCGGCGCGACAAAATAACCGGAACGCGGCTGCGGGGTGATCAGTTGCCGCTGTTCCAGCATCTGATACGCCTGCTGGACGGTGCTGATACTGACCCCGTGCTCCTGACTCAGGTTACGTACCGAAGGCAGTTTTTCGCCATGGCGATACAACCCCTGCTCAATGCGTTCGGCCAGCAGATTGGCCAGATGTTGATAACGCGTCATGCTGTATCCCTCATGGGTACCATACAGATTAAAAAACCAGTACAGATTGGCGTGAAAAAAGCGATGCAGAACTCTTTTTAACCAATCTGTATGTTAAATAAAAGTACTTTGTGAGTCTGTATTGCTTAGGGCCAAATCCGTGAAGATAAAGCCTCAGACAAGGCGGGGAGGCAAGGTATGGAATTTCATGAGAATAAAGCAAAGCAGCCATTTATTGGGTTTGTTCTGATCTGGCGGGCATATAAGGCGTGGCGGTTACGGGCGCAAACGCGGCGCGTACTGCAACAGATGAGTAATGAGCGGCTGCGGGACGTCGGGCTGCGACGCGATCAGGTTGAGTGATTTTCTTCCATCGACAGAGGCTGGGGGTTATCGCCCCGGCCTCTTTTATATTCACATTATTTATCAATCCATGCTTCTGGATAGCCTGTTTCTTGATACTACCCTGATAAGTATTATTTTCTTCTCAGCGATGAGGGGAAAGTAAGATGACGGAAGATGAACTGTTTGCCCGCCGTCCGATGGGGATGCGCATGGCAATGGTGGTGCGCCAGTGGCGAGCCATTATTGATGCTGCCATCACTGATACTGGCCTGACGCAGTCAAGCTGGACGGTACTGATGCAACTGTATCAACTGGGAGACAACGTCTCGGTCAGTGAACTGGCACAAATACAGGGCATTGAACTGCCGCCGCTAATGCGCACCCTTTCGCAGCTGGAAAAGCAGGGCTATCTGCTGCGTTCCACATCGCCTTATGACAAACGCATCCGTCTGCTAACGCTGACCGCGCAAGGCCGCTCAAGGCTTGAAGAACTTAACCGGGTGATTGAGACATATCAACATCGCGTCACCTGCACCATTCCTGAAGCGGAGCTTGCCTTATTCAGCGCGACCTTAATTCAACTCGCCTGCAATTTGCGGACAATCCGCGAAGAAGACAATCAACACTAAAAACTATGATGACCCCAGAACAAAAATTTGCCCGTTGGGTAAGGGTGAGTATTGCCGCTTTCCTGGTAATATTCGCCTGGTTTATCGTTGCCGATATCTGGATCCCGCTGACGCTGGACTCCACGGTGATGCGCGTGGTAACGCCCGTTTCCTCACGCGTATCCGGTTACGTCGCGCTGGTGCATGTACACAATAATAGCCTGGTGAAGAAGGGCGATTTGCTGTACGAACTGGATCCTACGCCGTTTATCAATAAGGTCGAGGCTGCGCAAATCGCCCTTGAGCAGGCGAAGTTGAGCAATCAACAGTTGGATGCGCAGATAGCCTCCGCGCGCGCCAACCTGCGTACCGCGCAATTCAGCGCCCGTAACGATAAGACCACCTTTGACCGCTATCAGCGCCTGGCCACCATGCAGAACGTGTCGCAATCCGATCTCGACAAGGTGCGTACCGCCTGGCAAACCAGCGAGCAGTCGGTGGCGGCGCTTAATGCCAGCATTCAGAACCTGCTGATCCAGCGCGGCGAGCTCGATGACAAGCGTAACGTGACGCTGCAAAAATACCGTAATGCGCTGGAAGAGGCGCAACTGAACGTCAGCTGGAGCAAAGTGTATGCACAGACCGACGGTACGGTGAGTAACCTTCAGCTTAGTCCCGGACTTTACGCTACCGCAGCCACGCCGCTGCTGGCGCTGGTCAGCCATCAGACCGATATCGTGGCCGACTTTCGAGAGAAAAGCCTGCGCCACACTCGGGTAGATACCGATGCCGCCGTGGTGTTCGACGCCTTGCCGGGCAAAGTTTTCTCTGCCCGCGTCACCAGCAGCGATGCCGGTATTCTGGCGGGTCAGGAACAGGTTAACGGTCTGCTGTCGCAACCGGAACAGTCCACCCGCTGGGTGCGCGATGCCCAGCGTATGCGCATTCACGTTGCACTGAATGAACCGCTCGACACGCCGTTACCGACCGGGGCGCGCGCCACGGTGCAGCTGTATAACAGCGAGGGGATGTTCGCCCGTACCTTTGCCGGGGCGCAGATCCACCTCGTCAGCTGGCTGCATTATGTCTATTAACACTCTGGCCCACGTCTTTACGCCGCACGGGAACATTGTCTACACCGCCAATGATTTTCGCCAGACCTTGCGTATCTCCGTTGCCGGGACGATAGCACTGAGTATCTCGACCTTCTACAACGTACAGTACGGCGTATTTTTTGTGGTTTATCCGCTGATGCTGCTGTCGCTGGTGCCGGTGTTCAACCGCCATGTGGCAAAACAGTTCGTGTTCAGCGCGGCGGTGAACTGTGTCGAAATGGTGCTAATCGTCGGCTATCTCTCACAGTGGCCGCTGATTATGACGCTGGTGGTGTTTGGCCTGTATGTGATGCGTTTTCGCTTGATGAGCAAAGGACCGCTGTTTCTGCTTGGTTCGATGGGCGTGGTGTGCCAGAGCACGATGCTCAACTTTATGAGCTATCCCACCACCAACTGGCACACGCTGATGTTCTCCAATATGGAAGCCTGCATCATGGCGGTGGCGCTGAGTGCGCTGCTGCATTATCTGATCCCGGACGTGGAACCCCGCCAGCTACCGCCGCGCATTGAGAAAGATGCCACCCGGGTGCGCCACGAGTCGCTGCTTTCCGGTACGGTGGCGACGATGATTTTTGTTATCTTCCAGATCTGTGATTTGAGCGATTCGCTGTCGGCACTGATGGCGGGCATTTTGATCCTGTTTCCTATGCACTATCGCGGCGCGGTGTTGAGCTCGCTCTGGCGCGTGGTCGGCGTGGTGCAGGCCTGCCTGTATATTCTGTTGGTGCAACTGCTTATCTATGATTTCAGCAACCATATGCTGCTGATGATGCCGCTGATCGGCCTCGGGCTGGCGTTCAGCGCCCGCCTGCACGTAATGGAAAAAGTCGGCGCGGGGGTGGGTTTTGCCAGTATCACCACCATCGGGATTAAGTTCGGCCAGAACCTGCATCCGGACAGCGATCTGGTGTTCAGCGATTTATACCGCATCACCTCTGTTACCGTCGCGCTGGTGGCAACGCTAACGATGGTATTTCTGGTACACCGGGTTTTGAACTGCTTTACCGCGACGCGGTTTGTGATTACCGAGTGAGTGGGGAGTGAATGCCGGATGGCGGCTGCGCCTTATCCGGCCTATGAGACGCAGAATTTGTAGACCCGGTAAGCGTCGTGCCACCGGGTGTTTTCAGATTGCCTGCTGCTTCCCCGTTATCTAATTATTCAGAATACGATTTATTGGTTCGAGAAATAAAGATGTATGAATTATAAATATTTTGAATTTTAATAATTGTGACTTTATGAACATATTTAATTTTACAATTAAATATGATAAGCATAATTATTATATTTTAAAGGATGTAAATCATATGACATGGGAATATAAAGTATCGACAGGTATACTGAGCCATAACGGTAAATTAATTGCTTATTGCTACAGTGGTGCTGGTGAATCAAAGGATAAACCGAACTGTGAACACATACGTAACAAGGGCCCCATTCCACGAGGCGTTTATTTTATTGCTGGATGGAATAATCATAAAAGTCCCTCCGCTATTATCCTCGAACCTATTGCAGGGACAAATACTTTTGGCAGAGATCATTTCGAAATTCATGGTGATAAAAAAGGGCAGCCACCGGGAACGGCATCTGCAGGATGTATAATTATGAATGGACAAGATAAGCGCCAAACCATTTACGATTCGGGTGACACAATTTTGGTGGTAAGATAATGAAATTTATTTTTATCTCCTTTCTATTTATTCTTTCGGGTGCTCCCTGTGCTGCAGTGCATACTGCAGCACAGCTTCTACAGATGATAAATGAAAAAGGAGCAAATACCGTTGTACACGAACTTTATGATGGCAGTGAGTCAGAATGGTGGAACCATATTATTCCTGAAATTAGCAAAGGTAATAATGACTGGTTAACGGTAGCAAGTGCTCTTGAATCCGGAGTTGATGCCAGTACGGCGGAAGATTTACAGGGGGCGGTCTCTGAAGCCATTCCACATAACCCAGTCGGTGTTCTGGCTATCCTCAACGATAACAGACCATTGCTGAATATTGAGCAGATATGCGCATTTACCTCTTACCCTGAGTCAGAAGAAGAAATGAATAAGCTATTTGTTAATTCCATCAGGGAAATGTATAAGGTCAAAACGACAGAAGGGAAGCGGTGTATTGCGGTTATGATCAATAGTGTTGAGAATTCTATTCCATTTAACAAGGATTTATAAATGGCTATCCCCGGGTATATGTCATTAATCGATGATGCTGGTAATATTATCAAAGGTAGTGTGATGGTAAAAGACCGTGAAAATCAGATCGAGATTTTAGGTCTGTATCATAATGTGAGCTACAACTCTGATTTGCATAATGGGAGGGTGTTGAATAAACGCCAACATCGTCCATTTTTAATTGAAAAGGAAATTGATGCTTCTAGTGTGCTTTTGTACAAATCATTAAGTACCGGAGAAACATTAAGGAAAGCTGTTATTGACCTCTATCGAATAAATTATGCTGGTCAGGAAGAGGTCTATTTTACGATAACCCTGGAAAATGTGAAAGTCGTTACGCTTTTTTCACTGATGCACGATGTTAAAGATCCTTATTACGAAAAACAGACCCATCTTGAACTTGCTCAGCTCCGTTACAAGAAGATTACCTGGCACTATCATGATGGGAATATAGTCCACTATGATGATTGGGATTATCGCTTAGGGTCTTGAGTAAACGGCTCCGGATAAAATGATGTTACAATCAATACACGGGGCTTATACTCATGAGCGCTGTCTGGCATCCGGGCGGTTATTTCTGCCTGACAGGTTTCGCCGAAATTACGTCGATAAACTCCTGCACCTACTGTTGCTTAGTTGCTTACGTGCGGACAGCTTGCACACCCGACGCAGCGAATGTAATAACGCTAGTTCTTCCGGCTCCGGCAGCTTGGCCGTCAGCACAATGCAGCCGGGTATCACTCTGGCATCGAATTTGCAGCCGGTGGTGAAACCGGCTGCCTCCAGCCACTGGCCTTTCATAATAATTGTCGGAACATGCGTGTAATCCGGATAACGCGACTTTGCCGCGTACGATGACCTTGCCGTCCCGGAGTTTGACCTCTTGTCTGATTTGCGTTGTGTCGTTCCAGCCAGCGTCAAGGATGGCGGGCATTACGCGTTTGGTGATGATGTCTGCTTCCGTCAGGGTACTCAGGTTCAGGTCAGCCATGTCCGTTCTCTACCGATAATGGGATTGCTCTGATTTTACACAATATTGTTATGCAAGCCATGAACAGAAATGGCTGTGCTACAGCGTCTGGCACGTTATTCAATCTCCAGCTCATCAAACAGCTGTAAATCCACATCCAGCAATTCCACTGCGTTGCTGCGTCGAATGCCGACGTTGTTTTCAATCAACAGCTCCAGCAGGCGATCGCCGTCGATTAAGGTAATCGGCGCGGCGCCTGGGAACAGCGCTGCTTCCGCGCATTTGGCGGCAAACTTGCCGGTAGTGATCAGCGTGCCGCGAATGGCTTTGTGGTAGGGAAGTGCGCCGCGTAGCTGATCGATATACGGGCGCGTGATGGTGTTCTGCATCCGTTTTACCTGCACCACTTCGGTAATGGTGGTGATGCCCACCTGAACCTTACCAATCACATCCACGCCTTTATCGCCGGAGGCTTTGGTCACTTCAACCTGCTCGTAACCCATTGTTTCAAGTAGCTGAGCCACCAGATGTTCAAATTTGTACGGATTCATGGTGGAGAGCTGGTCGCGCAATAGCTCTTTTTGCTGCTGGTTATAGCGTTTTACCGCATCCAGCAACTCCTTACGTGGATCGGTTCGACGTTCAGGCAGTGCCTTACCGAGCCATTTTCGACCAGCCTCGGTAATTTTGTAGCTCATCCCTTCACGGGCTACCAGATCGCGCTCGACCAGGTTGTACAGCCGGGCGTAGAGCGTAGTTTTGACTGAACTGGGGGAGGCAAATTTTGAGTGCTGATGTAAGAATGCCTGCCACTCGGGTAGAAGATCAGCGCGTCTGGCCTGCTCCCGGCCGGCGAGCAGTTCCAGTAGTTGCAACATGCCTTCTGTATCGTCGAGTTTACGCAGTGTGGCTTCATCGTTATCCAGAAATAATCGCCCCTGTTCGCTGGGGTACCAGCCGCCGTCTTCGTGGGTCTGCATAAGATCGAACAAAGGGTTATTGATAAACATGTAGCAGCCATAGCTGTGGCGGGGGTTGAGAATATGGTTATCCATCTTCCAGATCTGCCAGGCTATTTTGGCATCTTCGCCGCTGAGCCGTTCTTTAATCCAGTTATCCGGCTCTGACCAGTCAACCGGGTTTTGTGGCGTACCCGTTTGCTCCTGAATGGCGGTGATCATATTACGCACCGCTTTGACTGAACATCCAGCCACGGCATTCATCATGGCTCGGGTCTGATCATAAGTTGGAAAAAGCGGGGTAATCACTTTGTACTTTTTCACGTTGGTCCCTTAACGAGTGCAATGGCAATAGCTTGCCATACCAGATGAAAAATTCCATGGGATGAATCACTTATCGGAATGAAAACTGCCAGTGCCGGATGGCGGCTGCGCCTTATCCGGCCTACTAACTTCACTCTATTAAAAGCAAAATGTGATGTTATTTCCAACAATTTCGCTATAATCGTAAGATAATTGTATATACACTTTTGTATATACAATTAGGGAAAGAACATGCCAATGGAGTTTGAGTGGGATGCAAACAAGGCACAAAGTAACCACCGTAAACATGGTGTTCGCTTTGAGGACGCAATATTGGTTTTCGACGATCCCCAACATCTGTCGCGGCAGGAGCGGTATGAGAACGGTGAGTATCGCTGGCAGACCATTGGTCTCGTTCATGGCATTGTGGTTATTCTGGTTGCCCATAGCGTTAGGTTTGAAAGTCGCTTTGAAGTCATTCGTATCATCAGCGCCAGAAAGGCAGATCGTAAAGAGAGGAATCGTTATGAGCATAGTTAAACATAAACGCGGCAGCGTATCCGCGCTGAGTGCTCAGCATGAGGCTGAACTGAAGGCGCTGGCGAATAAACCGGACGATGATATCGATTACAGCGACATTCCCGTGACCGAAGATAAGCAGTGGTCAGAGGCCATTCGCGGTAAGTTTTTTCGTCCGTTAAAAACGCAGGCGTCGGTGCGCATTGATGCCGATGTGATGGAATGGCTGAAGCGCCCCGGGAAGGGTTACCAGACGCGTCTCAATGCCATTTTGCGCGAAGCGATGCTGCGCGAGCAAAACAAGAAATAGTCAGAATATGCAGGGACTGTGAGTGCCGGATAGCGGCTGTGCCTGATCCGGTCTACGGGAAGCAGAATTTCCAGGCCCGATAAGTGTAGCGCCACCGGGCATCTGCGAGGTTATTTCTGCTGCGGTTCTCCGCTAAAATAACCGCAGCTGTCAAATTAGTGGAACACCTGCGGCATCATGCCGAGATGACAAACCGATTACCACCAGTGAACAGTGGGTTGTAACGCAGCAGGGCGTGTTGAAATAGGATTCGCCCCTCTCCGCTGTAGGGAGAGGGAATGTTTACGGATTCCTGGCGTGGCTCCGTTAGATCACCTTTGCGCTATTTTCGTAGGTGTTGATAAGATGGTCGCGCAAGCTCCCTGTTCCGTGCATTGTCACCAAAAGATTCTGGCGCGCGCGGGTAAATCCGACATACAGACGCTTGATGTCGTCACTCAGATCTTCCTCATCCCTTTCCTTTGCGGCATCCATAATAGCCACTGAGTGAAATTCAAGCCCCTTACTGCTTGGTAAAGGCATTACACAAAGGAGATCATTTTGCGGCGACCAGTGCTTTTTGTCATCGCTGGTCACAATCATTTGGTAGGGGATGCTACGCGCCGCGAGACGTGGCCCCAGCATCCCCGAAATGCTGTATGTTGAAGGGCACAGTATGGCGATCTCTGACCATGCAATACCTTGTTGTCGCTGCTTTGTCACCCAATCGAGCACGTGAGTAATCTCCTCGTCCTGATTATCAAAGCTGGCCAGTGCCGGGTAAGTGCCGGACAAGCCTCCAGCATCGGGTTGCTGGTATTTGAGCGCCTCTTCAATGTGATTATTGAGATAATTAAAGGCAATGTTGCTGGCAAAATGGAGTATTTGCCGGGTATTACGATAGTTGGTATTCAGGATCGTAGTGCGGCCGAGGGCCTTAATATTGACACTAGAGAGTGTGAAGTCGAGGGCTTTCTTTTTCTGGTAGATAGACTGGGCGTCATCGTAGAGGAAAAGAAGGGAGTTATCTTTGTTGTCTGGCATACGTGCGAGTATTCTCAGCCACTCCGGTTTAAAATCGTGTCCCTCGTCTATTAGGACTGCGCTATATTGCTCCGGTTTTATAATCCCCTCTTCAAATGCCACCGTCAGTGCATTTTCCATCAGCTCAATAAAGTTTTTGCTTTTCGGCGGAAGACAATGATGTGTATTTAACTGTTGATAACACCAGGCATGAAAATGGATGACTTCGACGGGAAGTCTTAAAGTGTGCTGCTCAAGCTGTGATTTGAGTTTTTTGGCCAGCGTGATGTTGTAGCAAATCACCAGGATCGGCTTGGTGTTTTCAATATTGTTGGCAAGCTCAATACAACGGTGGTGCAAAATGAGCGTTTTACCGGATCCTGCCACGCCATGAATAACACGGTGTCCTGCACCCATGCTTCTGGCGAGTTGTTCCTGGTTCCTGTCCATCATGCAAACCACATCGGGGGTGTGGAACGTAAAATTGTTCAGATCAACCTGCGTAACGGATGCGTTAATGCGTACATCGGGATATAGATGCCATCGGATACGGTCGAGTTGCTGTGGTGTAGTGTGATGAGCGTAGTTATGTCTGAGAAGGGATTCGAGCCGGGCAGAGATTTGTTCCTTGGTCATAAACTCGCTGAGTTCGTCTTTGCAAATAACCTGGCTGGCTGGGAATAGTTCATTTATCGCTTCGGGTGGAAAACTCTTTTCTAGCTGTGCTCGGGTGATATTGCTCAAATAAACACCAAATCCATACGGCATAATAAAGCTGCCTTCATAATCACCTTGTTGCTGGCGAAGCAGCGGATCTTTTTTTAGGCTATTGATAGTGTGAAAGGTATATTGACGAACCTGTTCGAGTGGATTCTTGAACGGTTGAATGCCGTCTTTAGTTTCATAATGAATATGTGATTTGTTGGCAGATTTAATTTTTGTAATAAACCAGTCTTTTACTTCTATAAATAACAAACCTTTATCGGGGGTTAGAATTACAAAATCCGGATGCTCTTGCTTGTCTCCCATTCGGGTGTCATACCAGCAGGTACACTGTTCGCTGAGTCCCCCCTCAAGAAGTCTTGCCAGTCTTTTTTCGCCGGCAGTAATTTTCTCGCTACAACTGCTTATTGTGGGAATAATGATTGCCATGTTACGCCTACCAATTCATGAAAATTATATAAATATGTTAAATTAATATTCCGAGAGATATTAATAAAAACATGAATTCATCATGGGTAATGACATTAACAGACAATATTACAAACAGAAAGCGTGATGCGAGATATTTGTTTCAGAGATATTTGCTCCCTTTCACAAATAAAAGGGAGCGGCTGTTTACTTCTTCAATCCCGCAAACGCGGCTCTGATCTCGTCTTCCGGCAGGTTAATGCCGATAAACACCAGCAGGCTGTGCGGTTGTTCGTCGCCCCACGGGCGATCCCAGTCGGCGCTGTACAGACGCTGAACGCCCTGGAAAAGCAGGCGGTTCGGCTCGCCGTCAATCCACAGCATGCCTTTGTAGCGCAGCAGCTTCTCGGCGGATTCCAGCAGCAGATTTTCCATTACCCGCGACACGTCACTGATGTTTACCGGGTAATCCAGCTCGACGACGATCGAGGAGATATCATTTTGCTTATCGGCGATAAAGTGGAAGCGCGGTTTGGCGCTGACCACGTTCTCCTCGAGCATGAAACCGTTGGTATCGAACAGCAAGGAGAGGTCGATATCACCATGCGTGACGGTATACACCGGGGCGCGGGCGTTGATGCGCGCCAGGCGCTCACGCAGTTTCTCGCTTTCACCCGCCACGTCGGTTTTGGTCAGCAGGATGCGGTCAGCGTAGCCCACCTGCGACTGGGCTATGGTGAACTGGTTCATCTGATCGTCGGCATGTACCGCGTCAACCAGCGCAATCACACCGTCCAACAGGTAGCGTTCGCAAATCACTTCATGGGAGAAAAAGGTCTGAATAATCGGGCCGGGGTCGGCCATGCCGGTGCACTCGATCACCAAACGGTCGAAATGGATGGCGCCTTTGTCGAGGTTGTCGAGCAGATCTAACAGTGCGTCTTCCAGCTCACTGGAGCGGGTACAGCAAATGCAGCCGTTGGTCAGGGTTTTGATCTGCGTGGCGCGGTCGCCAATCAGCTGATCGTCCACCGAGACTTCGCCGAATTCGTTTTCGATAACGGCAATCTTATAGCCGTGCTGCTCGTTGAGAATATGGCGCAGCAGGGTGGTTTTACCCGCGCCAAGAAAACCGGTGAGTAGGGTAACTGCAATCGGGGTCATTCATTTCTCCTTCTAACAGCAACTGCTTCCGCCGCTACCGTAGCGGGCTTCCTGGCGCTCGCGGAAGAATTCTTCGTAGGTCATGTACGGCTTATCGGGATGGTTGGTCTTCATGTGCTCGACGTAGTTGTCGTAGTCCGGAATGCCAATCAGCATCTTTGCCGCCTGACCGAGGTATTTTTTTGCCTGACCTAAAGTACCAAAC
>NZ_SZWS01000055.1:183672-188511 GCF_005281245.1 Citrobacter sp. wls826 | reverse complement strand
AAAGCAGCCCCGCCGAAGCGGGGCTGAATACGGTTAGTGATGTGAAGAGGTCTTCACGCCGCCTTCCGGCACCGGTACATACGGCGTCTCTTTATCAGAGCGACCGTTGATGGCGCGGGCTTTCTGCCAGGTACGGAACCCGTAGAAAATGATGCTGTACACCACCACCAGGAACAGAATACTCAGGCCTGCGTTGGTGTAGTTGTTGACAACGATGTGGTTCATGTTGGCAATCTGCTGAGCGGTCAGTTCGCCGCCGTTAGCAATCTTCTCTTTGTACTGATTCGCCATGAAGAAGAAGCCTTCCATCTGCGGGTTAGTGCTGAACAGTTTCAGACCCAGCGCCCAGGTGGTGCAGATAAGCAGCCATACAGCCGGAACAACGGTAACCCAGATGTATTTGGTGCGCTGCATTTTAACCAGTACCACGGTGCCCAGAACCAGTGCCACGGCAGCCAGCATCTGGTTAGAGATACCGAACAGCGGCCACAGGCTCTTAACGCCGCCCAGCGGGTCAACAACACCTTGATACAGCAGGTAACCCCACAGGCCTACGCAGCCCGCAGTACCGATGATGCCCGCAACCAGAGAGTCGGTTTTTTTCAGGAACGGAACGAAGTTCCCCAGTAAATCCTGCAGCATAAAGCGGCCAGAACGGGTACCGGCATCCAGTGCGGTCAGGATGAACAGTGCTTCAAACAGAATACCGAAGTGGTACCAGAAGCCCATATCAGCCATCGGCAGCACTTTGTGGAACACGTGAGCGATACCAACGGCCAGCGTCGGCGCGCCACCTGCGCGGTTCAGAACGGACGGTTCACCGATGTCTTTCGCGGTCTGCAGGATCTGCTCAGGCGAAATGACGAAGCCCCAGGAACTGACGGTCGCCGCCGCATGTGCGGTTACGTCTTTCAACTGCGCCATAATCAACGGGGCGTTCTCGCCGCTCATTTCATGCAGGTTCGGCATGGTGATGCCAAGGCCCGCAGGCGGGGTGTTCATTGCGAAGTACAGACCCGGTTCGATAATGGACGCGGCAACCAGCGCCATTATCGCCACGAAGGATTCCATCAGCATGGCGCCGTAACCGATAAAGCGCGCGTCGGTTTCACAGGCCAGCAGCTTCGGTGTGGTACCAGAAGCGATCAGCGCGTGGAAGCCAGAGACCGCACCACACGCGATGGTGATGAACAGGAACGGGAACAGAGCGCCTTTCCACAGCGGGCCAGTACCATCAACGTACTGAGTCATCGCCGGCATTTTCAGTTCCGGGTTGAGGATAACAATCCCCACCGCCAGACCGACGATAACGCCGATTTTCAGGAAGGTAGCCAGATAGTCGCGCGGCGCGAGGATCAGCCATACCGGCAGCAGCGCAGAGATAAACGCGTAGCCGATCAGGGTAAAGGTAATGGTGGTGTCTTTAAAGGTCAGCGCCGGGCCCCAGTACGGGTCGTGAGCAATCACGCCGCCGAAGTAGATGGACGCAACCAGCAGCACAATACCAATCACCGACACTTCGCCCACACGACCCGGTCGTAGGAATCGCATGTAGATCCCCATGAATAGCGCGATAGGTACGGTTGAGCAGACGGTGAACACACCCCACGGGCTTTCAGCCAGCGCTTTCACCACGATCAGCGCCAGTACCGCAAGGATGATGATCATGATTAAGAAGCAGCCGAACAGCGCAATGGTTCCCGGGATCGGGCCCATCTCTTCTTTGATCATCTCACCCAGAGATGCGCCGTTACGGCGTGAAGAGATAAACAGCACCATGAAGTCCTGCACCGCACCGGCCAGCACGACACCCGCCAGCAGCCACAGCGTACCGGGCAGATAGCCCATCTGCGCGGCCAGTACCGGCCCAACCAGCGGACCCGCACCTGCGATAGCGGCAAAGTGGTGGCCAAACAATACGTTACGGTTGGTTGGAACGTAGTTCAGACCGTCATTGTTGATGACCGCCGGCGTGGCACGCGTCGGGTCAAGTTTCATCACCTTTTGGGCGATGTACAGACTGTAGTAACGATAGGCCACCAGATAAACAGAAACTGAGGCGACCACGATCCACAGGGCACTGATGTGCTCACCCCGACGTAATGCCACTACCGAGAGGCAGAATGCACCGATGATTCCGAGAATCACCCAGGGTATGTGCTTGAATATCTTTTTCGTATCCATAGTAAAACCTGGTATCTAATTAATAATTGGCCGAAGCCGCGTGGGTTTGATCTTGTGTTTGAGGAGGTAAATTGACTGCTATGTTGGGGGGATCTTGCCAGAGAAATACGCGCGTAAAGTAAGGTAAATAAGTGAGCGGTTGTATGTCAGCTTAAGCGGTCCCAAGTGTCAGTGAGCGGTAAGCAATGGGGGTGAGTGGGGGAATTTATGTGATTGAGATCACGGCATTATAGTGTTCGCCCATCTACATGCCGTGTTTTCTAACTGACGAAGCATCTCACTGAGATACTTAGATCACGATATAACAGTAAGGCGTTTGTTCGATGTCTTTAAGCAACACATGTTTCTTACGTGATTTAGTCAGGTAATATTTTTCATCCAGATAATAGTCAATCAGTTCATCGAGGCGCTCTTTGTCTATGCGGGGTGTTACCCCTAGCGTCCAGAAGCTACGTAGCTCTAATTCCGAACGTTTGATTTTTGCGCTTTTAACCAAATCCGCAATCATATTTCTGACGCAGCTTGTCGGATCCTGGTTCTGCTTGAGCTCAAGCGCAATGTAGCTGTCTTGCGTCCAGCCCTTTTTCCGCAATAAGAAATCTGCACGCACAGACACACGCTGTGGATTTTTCCGCAGATCGCAAGCGAGGGTCTGTTCACGCCACCATTCATGACCCGTCGAAGCCAACAGATTGGCAAATTCTATCTGCATCCACACTTCCCAACCGGAGATGTTGTACTGATCGATGATATTGAGCTTTTGACGAACATCTTCACGTTCAAAAAAGTGGTGTGCGAGAGTGGATAGGTGATCAAAATCGCGATTCAACATAGAAGCATCCTTTCCTTAAAAAACGGGAATCCTACACCTAAGGCGCAACGGAACGACAAATTTTTTGCGTAATTTGCCATAGGGAACGGGATTTAATGTGAAAACGATAATTCTGTGGCAATTGCTGACACCATAAAGTTTTCTCTTTCCAGGCCGAAAACCAGAGTATCTGTCTAGCGGAAAGAGAAAACATGTTAAAACGAATGAAGATTGTTACCAGCTTACTGCTGGTATTGGCGCTATTTGGCCTTTTACAGCTCGCCTCCGGCGGCTTGTTTTTTAACTCACTTAAGAATGACAAAGAGAACTTTACCGTTCTGCAAACCATTCGCCAGCAGCAGTCTGCGCTGAACGCCACCTGGGTTGAGCTGCTGCAAACGCGTAATACCCTGAACCGGGCGGGTATTCGCTACATGATGGATCAGAGCAATATCGGCAGCGGTGCGACCGTTGCTGAGCTGATGCAGGTAGCCAGCACGGCGCTGAAATTGACGGAAAAAAACTGGGCGATTTACGAGTCGCTCCCGCGCGATCCGCGTCAAAGTGAAGCCGCGTTCCAGGAGATCAACCGCACCTATGACATCTATCACGGCGCGCTGGCGGAGCTGATCCAGTTACTGGGTGATGGGAAGATCAACGCGTTCTTTGATCAACCCACGCAGAGCTATCAGGATGGTTTTGAGAAGACATACATCAACTACATGCAGCAGAACGATCGCCTGTATGACATCGCGGTGGCAGATAACAACAGCTCTTACAGCCAGGCGATGTGGGTACTGGTCTGTGTACTGATTACCGTACTGGCGGCAATTGTTGCGGTCTGGTTCGGCATCAAACTGACTCTTATCTCCCCAATGAACCGTCTGATCGACAGCATTCGTCATATCGCCAGCGGCGACCTGGTGAAGCGTATTGAGGTGGAAGGTTCCAACGAGATTGGCCAACTGGCGGAAAGCCTGCGTCATATGCAGGGTGAGCTGATGAACACCGTGGGTGATGTGCGTAACGGTGCCAACGCGATTTATAGCGGGGCCAGCGAGATTGCGATGGGCAACAACGATCTCTCCTCGCGTACCGAGCAGCAGGCTGCATCTCTGGAAGAAACCGCAGCCAGCATGGAACAGCTGACGGCGACCGTGAAGCAGAACGCCGAAAACGCGCGTCAGGCCAGCCATCTGGCCCTGAGCGCTTCTGAAACCGCGCAGAAAGGCGGCAAAGTGGTGGATAACGTGGTGCAAACCATGCGCGACATCGCTTCCAGTTCGCAGAAAATCGCCGACATTATCAGCGTCATCGACGGCATTGCCTTCCAGACCAACATTCTGGCGCTCAACGCCGCGGTAGAAGCCGCGCGTGCGGGCGAGCAGGGCCGTGGTTTTGCGGTGGTTGCGGGTGAAGTTCGTAACCTGGCCCAGCGTAGTGCGCAGGCCGCGCGCGAGATCAAGAGCCTGATTGAAGACTCGGTCAGCCGTGTGGATGTGGGTTCAACGCTGGTAGAAAGCGCTGGTGAAACCATGGATGAGATCGTCAATGCGGTAACCCGCGTGACCGATATCATGGGTGAAATCGCCTCTGCTTCTGATGAACAGAGCCGCGGTATCGACCAGGTTGGTCTGGCCGTTGCTGAGATGGATCGTGTGACACAGCAGAACGCCTCGCTGGTGGAAGAATCCGCCGCCGCCGCTGCGGCGCTGGAAGAGCAGGCCAGCCGTCTGACCCAGGCCGTTGCCGTGTTCCGTATTCAGCATGACCAACAGCGCGCGCGTGACGTTGCTGCCGCTAAACCGGTTTCAACGGTCCAGCCGCGAAAAGCTGCGGTAACG
>NZ_SZWS01000055.1:164633-183599 GCF_005281245.1 Citrobacter sp. wls826 | reverse complement strand
CCTCAATTGAGGGCGCTTTTATGAGATGAACAACAGTATGCACCGCTCGGGCATCATTCTACGGAAGCGGATGTTGCCGTCGTTGTAGAGTCCGGGGTGTCCGTAGCGTGGCTCTTTTCTGGCGCAGGGCCATCCAAATCACGCCGAATACCAATTTGGAATATCCCGGCAAGCATAATGGCGCCGATAATCGCAATTCCACCTAGCAGGTAAAGCCCGGCAATATTCGAATCAAACGCATTCTCAGCCCATACGCGAATGTTGGGGGCCACGAATCCGCCAAGATTACCTAGCGAGTTAATAAGTGCAATACCCGATGCTGCCGCGGCACCTCCGAGATAGCTGGTTGGGAAGGTCCAGTAAATAGGTTGGACGGCCAGCAAGCCTGCGCAGCCAATGCAAAGTGCGATGAAAGCCCAGATCGGCGAACCGGCAAGCATCCCAGATAATGCAACACCAAGTCCACCAAAGAGCAGTGTAATCGTACTTATCCAGCGACGTTCTTTCAGTTTTGTGGAAAGATGCGGGATATACCACGCAGCGAAAAGTGCGCATAACCACGGAATACCGGATAAAACCCCAACGATGAAGCCAACGCCTTGGCCTGATAATGCCGCAACCTGAGAAGGCAGGAAGAATGCAATACCGTAAGAACCAACCTGAATGGTGAAGCAGATCAGACACAGATACAGCACTCTGGGGTCGCACAGTGCTTTCAGGATCCCTTGCGGGCCATGGCTTTTTTTTGTGTGCTCTTCCTTTTCCATAATGGTGCTAAGCGCGCTTTTTTCTTCCGCGGTCAGGAATGTGCAACGTTTATCTGATGGCTTATCATCAAGATAGAAAAATGCTACAATCCCAACAAGTGCAGCGAGTAATCCTTCAACCAAAAACATTAATTGCCAGTTATGTAATCCCCATAAATCATGGATAGTTAATAACCCACCGGATACAGGCCCTCCGAGAATAAACGCGATCGGTGGCCCAAACCAGAAATAACCAGCCACTTTTGCCCTGATATTAAGCGGAAACCAGAACGTCAGATATAACATTACGCCGGGCATAAATCCTGCTTCAGATGCACCGAGAAGAAAACGCAAAATAATAAATGTTTTCTCATCATGGGCAAACATCATCGCAGCAGAAATAAGCCCCCATGTTACCATGATGCGGGAAAGCCATAAGCGCGCACCCACTTTATATAAAAATATATTGCTGGGAACTTCAAATAGCGCATAACCAATAAAAAAGACCCCTGCGCCAAAAGCATATGCTGCATTACTCAATCCCGTATCAACCTGGAATGCCTCTTTTGCAAAACCAATGTTGGCGCGATCCAGATAAGCCATGACATACATGAGTGCCAAAAAGGGTAAAAGCCGTATAATTGACTTTTTAACCGCCGAATTGACAATCTTTTCATTATCACTTTTACTCATAAATATGCTTCCAATCAAATGGTAGAGAGCTACTTTTATTTCTCATCAGGATAATGGGAAAGTGAGTAGGCAATATTATGGAAGAACTTTTAAACAGGTATTTGATGAAATACCTGTTTGTTTTTATATTAACTTAACCATTCTTGGCCATCGGGCCATGAATAACGTGTTAGCGTATCTGGTTTCATTTTCACACCATAACCTGGTTGCAACAATGGGTAATATCGTCCACGTTTTATCACCAGCGGCTCTTCGAAATTCTCGTGTAAGTGATCAACATATTCTAAAACTCTATTTTCCAGTGATGCTGATACGGCGATATAGTCAAATAAAACAATATTCAATGAATACTGACACAGACCGACGCCACCACCATGTGGGCATACAGGGACACCAAATTTCGCCGCCATTAGTACGACAGCGAGAACTTCGTTTAAACCACCCAAACGGGCAGGGTCTAACTGGCAAAAATCCATTGCGCCTGACTGGAAGAATTGTTTAAACATTACCCGGTTATGAGCATGTTCACCGGTAGCAATGCCAATATCACCAATTCGGGCTTTTATTGCTGCGTGACCGAGTATATCGTCAGGGCTGGTGGGCTCTTCGATCCAGAGTGGATCAAACTTAGCTAGTTTGCGCATCGCCGTAATGGCTTCATCAACGCCCCATATTTGGTTGGCATCCATCATCAGTTTGCGTTCCCAACCCAGCTCTTCGCGCAGGATCGTCGCCCGGCGAATATCTTGCTCGATATCGGCACCGACTTTTTGCTTCAGATGCGTCCAGCCATCAGCCACGGCCTGACGGGCAAGCTGACGCATTTTTTCTTCTGAATACCCAAGCCAACCTGCGGCCGTTGTGTAACCAGGAAAGCCCGTTTCCAGCATTTCTCGTTCACGCTGCGCTTTACCAGTTTCAACTCTACGTAATAATGTTATGGCTTCTTCAGGCGTCAGAACATCCTTGATGTAGGTGAAATCAATGCAGCGAACAAGCTCTTCCGGCGACATGTCGACCAGCATTTTCCATACGGTTTTATTCTGCGAACGCGCCCAGAGATCCCACAATGCGTTAATAATTGCCGCGGTGGCTAGATGAATAACACCTTTTTCCGGGCCAACCCAGCGTAACTGACAATCACCAGAAACAAGTTCATGCCAGAATTGGCCAAAGTTAGCCGTAATGTCTTCCAGCGTACGGCCAATAACAAATAATTCGGCTAAAGATTTTACTGCGCTTACACATAAATCGTTGCCGCGACCAATAGTAAAAGTCAAACCATACCCTTTTAAATTTTCTGCGTGGTCGGTAGTTAATGTGACATACGTCGCGGAGTAGTCGGATATTGCATTCATTGCATCAGAACCATCCAAGTTCCTGGATGTAGGGAAACGGATATCTTTAACACTTATATCCTTGATTGTAATCGCCATGTTGACTCCTGTTGTGATGTTCTTTTGCTAATAAAATAGATAAATTCGTTTAGCAGACACCATGAGTGTAAGAGGGAGTAAATTACTCAATGTGAGTTGATAATAAGATTGTGGGGTATTTTGCAATTTTGTGTTTTTAATCTGCTTTTAATTATATCGGTTGTTTTGCTGGATAGAGCGCAGCATTGATTGTTTTGCCGTTTCAAGGTGGTTGCGAAGAGCAAGGATAGCATCCAGGTCGCTGCGGCAAATCAGTGCGCTGAGGATGGTCATATGCTCATCAATGGCAATGATATTGCGCTGCTTGAGGTCGCTTTCATCCCACTGATAATGAAAGTGGAAAATCACGGAGATAATTTCAAGTGATTGATTAAAAAATATATTATCTGCTGCGGAGAGCAATAAAGCATGAAACTCACGGTCTAACTGCGAGAACATACGAAAGCTGCTGCCGATGCTGTCGCGCAGGACCCGGTGGCGCTCCAGCAGTGTTTTAGCCTGCAGCCAGCGCGGGTCATCGTCGGGCAGATTGAGAAAATGCTGCAGGGAATGGGTTTCCAGCATCTCTCTGAGTTCAAACAGCTGTTCCGCATAGGCCTGATCGAACTGCTTCATGCTCCAATGACCGCGTTTTTCGTTTTTGATCAGATTGTAACGTTCGAATTTTAAAAGATATTCTCTCACCACCACCGGGCTGACCCCTGCAGCTCTGGCAAGCTGTAGTTCGGAGAAACTCTCCCCTGCGCGTAGCTGACGCTGGTTGATCATGGTGAAAAAAGCCTGCTCAAAAATCCGGTTTTGCTCAGTCATGGAGGCGGTGGTACAGGCAAAACCGTCGTCATGGTCGGGTTTACGTACGATGACATAGTGGCTGCCGACCTGGGTCAGCACGCCGCACTCGCCTAAGTGGCTCAGCATATGGCGCACGGTGGTGCGGCTGATGTTGTACATCTCCGCCAGCGCGCTTTGCGACGGGAGGGGGGAAGAGATATGACCACGCGCCATATCATCGATTATCTGGTTAATCACATTGTGGCGTAAGTTCTGTGAACGGCTCATGGCTTCTCCTTTTTGCGTATTAAAACCCGATTTAAAACATTTTTATGCGCTGGGATTCACAGATTGTGTTTCTGCTTTCTCCGGCTTTTTTATTTTCGTTGATATCTGAGGCAACAAAAAAACAGGAGAGCAGAATCATGTCTACGATGAATACGTTGATTTGCCAGGAACCTAAAAAATTAGTCTGGAAAGAGCGTGAAATACCTATTCCGGGTGAGGGTGAAGCATTAATAAAAATTAAATCAGTCGGGATTTGCGGTACCGATATTCATGCCTGGGGCGGCAATCAGCCATTTTTCAGCTATCCTCGTGTGCTGGGTCATGAAATATGTGGGGAAATTGTTGGGCTGGGCAAAAATATACAGAATTTGAAAAATGGTCAGCAGGTGGCGGTTATTCCTTACGTGGCCTGCCAGCAGTGTCCGGCCTGTCTGAGCGGGCGCACTAACTGCTGCGAGAAGATTTCGGTGATTGGCGTGCATCAGGATGGCGGCTTCAGCGAATACCTGTCCGTACCGGTCACCAACCTGTTGGATGCGCAGGGAATTGATCCGCAGGCGGCGGCGCTGATTGAGCCTTATGCCATTAGCGCGCATGCGGTACGCCGGGCGGCGGTGGCTCCGGGTGAGCAGGTGCTGGTGGTCGGTGCCGGTCCGATTGGTCTGGGCGCGGCGGCGATTGCCAAAGCCGATGGCGCACAGGTGGTGGTCGCCGATACCAGTCCGGCTCGCCGGGAGCATGTGGTTTCCCGGTTGGGGCTCCCGGTTATCGATCCGTCTGCTGAAGATTTTGATGCGCAACTGCGTGACCAGTTTGGCGGTTCGCTGGCGCAAAAGGTCATTGATGCCACGGGCAATCAGCATGCGATGAACAACACGGTGAATTTGATTCGCCATGGCGGCAGCATTGTTTTCGTTGGGCTATTCAAAGGCGATTTGCAGTTCTCCGATCCGGAGTTCCACAAGAAAGAGACCACCATGATGGGCAGTCGCAACGCCACACCGGAAGATTTCGCCAAAGTGGGCCGCCTGATGTCGGAAGGCAAACTGACCGCCGACATGATGCTCACGCACCGTTACTCATTTGCCACACTGGCGGAAATCTACGAACGGGATGTGATTAACAACCGTGAACTGATTAAAGGCGTGATCACGTTCTGAGAGGGTAAATGTGATGAAGACATTGAATCGACGTGATTTTCCGGGTGCCAGTTACCCAACGCGCGTGATCCAGTTTGGTGAAGGGAATTTCCTGCGGGCGTTTGTCGACTGGCAACTGGATATCCTCAACGAGCAAACCTTTTTGAACGCTGGCGTGACCATCGTTCGCCCGATCAATAGCGATTTTCCACCGTCGCTGAATACCCAGGACGGGCTGTATACCACGCTTATTCGCGGGCTAAACGCGCAGGGCGAAGCGGTGAGCGAGGCGCGGCTGATCCGTTCGGTGAATAACGAAATCAATCCGTATCAGGACTTCGCGGCGTATCTGGCGCTGGCCCACAATGCGGATATTCGCTTTGTGTTTTCAAATACCACCGAAGCCGGAATTAGCTATCACGCGGCAGACCGGGTCGATGATGCGCCGCCGGTAAGCTTTCCGGCTAAACTGACGCGTCTGCTGCTGGAGCGTTTTAATCATTTTGAGGGTGCAGTGGATAAGGGCTGGGTCATTATCCCGTGCGAGCTTATCGACTATAACGGTGAGGCGCTCAAAACGCTGGTACTGCAGTATGCGCAGGAGTGGCAGCTTCCCCCGGCGTTTGCCGACTGGGTGGCGACGGCAAACACCTTCTGTTCCACGCTGGTCGACCGCATTGTCACCGGCTACCCGCGAGAAGAAGCCGCCGCGCTGGAAGCTACGCTTGGCTATCACGATGCGTTTCTCGATACCGCGGAGCATTTTTACCTGTTTGTGATTCAGGGGCCGCAGTGGCTGGCCGAGGAGCTGAAGCTGGCGCAGTGCCCGCTGAACATTCGGGTAGTGAGCGATATCAAACCGTACAAAGAGCGTAAGGTCGCCATTCTCAATGGCGCGCATACGGCGTTGGTGCCGGTGGCCTGGTTGTGTGGTCTGGAGACCGTCGGCGAAGCGATGCAGGATGCCGATGTCCGTCACTTTATCGAGCGGGCGATTAGCGAGGAAATTATACCGGTATTGGATCTCCCGGCGGATGAACTGCGTGAATTTGCCGACGCGGTGAGCGGGCGTTTTCAAAACCCCTACATTCGTCACCAGTTGCTTTCCATTGCGCTTAACGGGATGACCAAATTCCGTACCCGAATTTTGCCGCAACTGCTGGCGGGCCAGCAAAATGGGCGCTGGCCCGTGCGGTTAACGTTCGCCCTCGCGGCGCTGCTGGCGTTTTATCGCGCAGAGCGGGAGGGAGAACGCTATCCGATACAGGATGATGAGCAGTGGGTTAGCCTGTATGCCAGTCTGTGGCCGCGAGTTGGCAAAGATTTAACGCTGCGTGAACTGGTGGATACTGTGCTCGGCGATGCGGCGCACTGGGGTGAAGATTTGACGTTGCTGCCCGGGCTTGCCGGGCTGGTGACGGCAAACCTGGAAATGATTCTGGTGCAGGGTATGCGCCAGGCAGTGAAAAGTCTGGAATAAGGTTGCCATGCAGCGCCCGGTGTGGTGTTGGGCGCTGTTTTTTTTTCAGACAATAAATGCGGCTAGCTGTAAGACTGATAAGCGAAGCGCCATCAGCCATTTCATGTTACGAGCCCTGAGCGACCACTTTGATTTCAACCATCCCGATCCCCAGTTTACGCGGCGAGTGGCCGAGAATATTGCCCTCGTTGGTGGCGACCGGATCGGGCGGGACAATCACCAGCGTATCGGCATCCGCCGGGTTATCAAAATGCAAGGTAGTGGTAGTGACATCATGGCCTAACACCAGCGTCTGTTCCTCGTGGCCAACGCGTACGGGAATAGGGCGATTGGCGTTGTCGCCGAAGGCTTTCGCTGTAATGACCAGATCGAATTTCTTCGGCAGCGGGGCCTTGTACTCGATGGTCACCTCTTTGCTGAGCTGCGCATTGGACCAGCGTCCCCAGGATTCGGGGCGTGAAATGCCGCTAAACTGTTTAACCTCTTCCGGCGCGCCCGCCACGTTGAAGACGAAGCTGTCGGCTTTGTAGCGAATGTCGTTATCGACAATTTTCAGCGTATCAACGTTACCTTTGTAGCGCTCCATGTCGATCACCGTGTCTTTAAACACGGTTTTACTTTTCCATTTGGCTTTGTCGACGTGCTGCACGATTTGCTGTCCGCCTAACTGGCCTTGCGATACGCACCAGTCGGTGGAGAGCGCCAGCTCCGGGGCCCATAGCTGCGCCATTTTGTAGCAGCGATCAACCCAGACAAAGTTATCTCGCGGCGCGAAATCTGCCAGTTGGAAGCGCAGCGGGGCCGAGTATTCGCTTTCCGGCAGCGGCTCGACGCGTTTGTCCGATACGCGCAGCAGCAACGGCAGGCGGAAATGGCTGCCGGAGAAAGAGATCATGTTTTTGTCCTGGTCGACGGTGAACTCTTTCATCTCTTTCGGGAAATTCCACAGGCGGATGATATCGGGCTTCCACGCCAGCATTTTTTCTTTGATGTTCAGGAACACTTCAGACACGGATTCGCTCGACAAACTGCTGCGGCCAAGACCGATAAAGTTATCGCCACCGAGAATATCCAGTACCGTTGCCCCGTTATCCATCGTGTTACGCTTCACCGCCAGCGTCTCCTGCTGTGGCTGGTCGCCGCGCAGCACGAAGAACAGGTTGTTGCGATCCTGCTTGTTCAGATACTTCCATGCGGTGTTGTTCATCGCCAGATGATCGGAAGAAACCACGATAACGGTATCTTTGAACCACGGTGAGGCTTTGATCTTATTGATAAATTCGGCAATGTTTTCCTGGCTGCAGCTGACCGCGCTGAAGGATTGGTTGGCCTTCCCGTCGATGTCATAACGTTTACGGTTGCAGCTACGTGAGATAAATCCATCTGGATGATGGGTATCCACGGTCAGCGTAAATAGTGAAAAGCGCTGGCCCGAACGTGAAAGCTCTTCGAATTTTTTCCACGCTTCATCCAGCACGGTATCGTCGTAGAAGCCCCAGTCGTTGCGATAGGCCGGGTCCGCAACCACGCTTTTTAACTCTTCCGCACCGTAGAGATGATCAAAACCGTGAGATTTCAGGAACACGTCTTTGCCGGCAAAGCGCAGGTTGGCTCCCTGCACAAAGTAGTTTTGATAGCCGGAGTTTTTCAGGATATCGCCCAGACAGATATTGTTGGGGAAGAAGCTGGAGACCGACGCCGAGGCGTTGCCTTCAAACGGCGCAAACAGCGGAATACCGCACTGGGAGGCGACCATGCCAGCGATGGTGTAATCGGTACCCGGCAGTTGCATGGTATTGCTGAAATCCAGCCCTTCGTTTTTCAACGCACCGAGTTCCGGGGTCAGATCCGGGAACGCGTCATTGTTAAAATAGGTGCGCTCGAGGCTTTCGCCATAGATATAAACCAGATTCAGCTTCGGGTTGGGAATCGTTTTTGACGGCTCTTTATAATAGGTTGGGAAATCCGGATCGCCATCGCGCGACTGCGACTTTACCAGTTCGGTTATCTGGTGAAACGCCGGGCTGGCATCTACGGAGGCCAGCGCCAGCAGCAGGGCCAGCAGACTGTAACCCACATGATGCGGATGATGGCGACGGCGGCGCAGAATCCAGCCGAGAGCGACAAAAACGGTCGTCAGGACCAGCGCAATCCCGACGCCAGGTAAGATATATTTTCCAATTCCCGCGCCGGTCAGGCTGTTGGTCAGCGTGTACAGAACCGCGTCATTGATACCGTCGCCGGTGAAATAGTCACTGGCATACAGCGTGATATTCAAGACAATAAAAATCCCCAGCACCGTTAACGTGGCAGCAAACCACCAGGTATTGCGACCCGCTTTCCAGGCGTAAATCAGCACTGAAGCGAGAAACAGAGTGATGGAGATGAGTTCTGACAACGATCGATCCTCAGTAAACCGGGCAAACGCCTGGCAGGCTAATGATTTGGGGAAAGCACAATGTAATAGCGATGTTGCATTGCTGCAATTGTAGTGACATTAAATTACGTTGTTATTCAGAATTGGTTTAGATATGCGTGTTTTTTGCGGGGATTTACTGATTATTTGACGTGTGAATTTTATGGGGAGCAGGTTGATGCCGCGCAGGATATACGCGGCATGTCGTGCGTCAGGAAATGAAGTTCATACCCTGTTTTAACACCAGATCGCAGGCCTTGGTTTTTACCTGCTTCGCCAGCGAGCTGTTGCCAATTGTGTTCAGGTCCAGTTGTTGACCATCTTTGGCGTTGAGCAGCCCCTGAATGCCGTCCATATAGTTGGTGTCTTGTTTCTGCTCCGGAGCACTGAGGCCCAGTTTATCCAGCACCTGGTTTTTGACGTTTTGCGTGTCGGTGACCGAGGCCAGTTTCTGTTTCGCGCAATATTCCAGGATCCCGGCGGCGTTATTCATGCTGCTGGAGGTCAGCGACTGATTGCTGCCATTCAGTAGACTGGTCAGGGAAGAGAGTGACGAGCCGCCCTGCGAGCCGGAGCTTTGTTTGCTCAGTTCGCTGGCCGCGCTGGAGAGCGAATCCTGCCAGGAGGCGGCGAAAACGCTGGTCGAGATGAGCGTGCTGGCGGCAAGCGCACCGCACAGCAGACGTTTGGTTGTTTTCATCATTATATGCAACTCGTGTTATGCCTTTTCAGCGCAGTATAGCGCCGGCAGTCTTAGGAGTGGTCCTAATACGTTAATACTCTTTACCGGTTACCCGACTACGGTAGCTTTCCCAGTTAAAAATCACCCACAGGCTGTTGCCAAGGCGCATACGGTCCATTACCCGCTCGCCCAGCAGTTTGTTCATTTCATCCATATTGCTGTTGGTCAACATACCGGTCGGGCGTTTTGAAGACGAGCGGCGATCGACGATCTGGTTGATGATCACCTTTTCATAGCGGGATTCGGTCTGCACGCCGATTTCGTCGATCACCAGCAAATCGACATTACTGAGATCGTTGAGTAGCTGTTCTTCGCTGGTTTCACGGTTGCTGAAGGTATCTTTCATGGCTGACATAATGTCCGCAACGGTGATAATCAGCACCGATTTGCCGCGCAGCAGCAGTTCGTTGCAGATAGCGGCGGCCAGATGGTTTTTGCCGGTGCCGGGCTTGCCAGAGAAAATAAAGCTGGCGATGTTGCCGTCAAACTCTTCAACGTACTGGCGAGCTTTGCTCAGGGCGTTCATCTGACCTTCGCATTCCACCCGATAGTTATCGAACGAACAGTTCTGATGCAGTGGACGAATACCGGAACGGTTGAATGTGCGCTGCATTTTCATAGCCCGGTTTTCACGGGCCAGCGCTGCGGCGCGAATTTCACCTTGCTCTTTTTGCCATGCCAGCAGCTCCTCGCCCGTTTTAAAGGCTGGCTCGACATTAGCCGGCATCATTTTTTGCAGACGTTTCATCAGGTCGCCAACGTTTTTCATCGTTATCCTCTAAAACCCGGTGGAATATGGTTGTCAGGCTCGCTGACACTGTTCACATCGCGCTTCGGCATTCCGCCATTGCTGGCCCGGCCAATCTGGATGCTGCGTGCCAGTTTTTGCTGCCACTGAATATGGTGAAAGACTTTGCCTTCGGCCTGCCAGTAGGCGACAAATGAGGCCAGTTCCTCGGCGGTGACCGGTTCTCTTAACGCCACGCCCCACAGGGCGGCCTGGCGCTGAAAGTCGGCATCGGGCTGCCAGTCAGCGTACATCGCAAATTTCCCCATTGGCACGACAACAGGAGCGGTTTGCGGCTCTTCATAAAATTGTGCATCCAGCGTCACATCGCTTCCCGGGCGTGACAGCTTCTCTTCAAGCGCCAACAACTCGGCCAGTCGTGCAGGCGTCACCGCGTAAAATGCTGGCGCGTTGTTGGCGAATACGGCTACGGCACCGCCCGCAGACCTGGCCAGCACCGTATGGTGATCGTGTAGTAAGGCGTCAATGCTAGTGACGTCCGGCGTCAAAATTTTGCTGGGCATAATGTTTCTCAATACTGAACAACAACCGAGAAGGGGACTGCTTTTATAGTAACACAGAGAAGAAGGAGAGCAGCAGATGAGGGGGCGATTCCCCTCTCTGCGAGGAGCTAACAAAGCGTGCCGCTAAACACGCGGGCGTTTGCGATACAGCCATAATCCCGGTACGGATAGCCCGATAGAGAGCGCTCCGACAATCGATGAGGCTTTCAGGAAATTGGTCAACAGCGTGATCATCAGCGCTTCGCTGTAGCCAAAATGGCCGATTTTTACCGCCGAGATCATGGCGGTATAGGCCGAGATCCCAGGGAACATGGGGATTACTGCCGCAACGGTGAAGACTTTCGGGTGCGCCAGATACCAGCGTGACCACTGGATCCCAATGCAGCCCACCAGTAGCGACGCCATAAAAGTTGACCATTCGATATTAAATCCAGCGCTCATCATCACCATTCGTGAACCGTGGCCGAGTGCGCCGAGTAACGCGCACCAGGGGAGCGCCCGATGTGGTACGTTAAATACCATGGCAAAACCAAGCGCCGGAATCGCCGACAGGATCATGTCCTGCATTAGCGCCAAAATGAAATCGATCACGCCCATCCGCGCAGCCCCCATAAGGTCATCGACATGACTACGCCAATGCAGGTCGCCAGCGTCAGCAGACTGGCAATAGCCCAGCGAGCGAGCCCAGTATTAATGTGTCCCTTAAACATATCCGCGACGGAGTTGATCAACGGAAAACCCGGAACCAACAGCAGCACGCTGGCGGCCATGGCGATGGTTGGAGTGTGGTTAAACGTCGGCAACGTCAGCAGCAGACCAGAAATCGAGGTTGCCACAAACGCAGTAATGCAGAAGTTGATTTGCGGGTGCAAATGCCGGGACGCCAGAATCTGGCGAATATACATTGCCACCATACTGGCGAAAAAGGTGATCACCGCGCCATCCCATCCGCCATTATTGAGTTTACAAAAGCAGGCGCAGGACAAGCCGACCATAAAGGCGACCAACCATCTTGGATAGCGCAGCGGTTTAATCTGGCTAAAGCGTTTCTCAACGCCTTTAACATCCAGCAGTTTGTGTTCCGCCAGAATAACGATGTGCTGCACCTCCGTCACGACGTGCATGTTAATTCCGCGATCCTGATTTTTTCGCGTTGAAGTCAGGCACTGCCCGTCTTTAATGGTGGTCAGGACGATGGCGTTAGAGGAGATAGCGCTTTCTACGCTATCCATGCCAAGCGCCAGCCCGAGGCGGGTGGATAGCTCGTCAACCAGCGCACTTTCTGCCCCATGCTGAAGTAAAAAAAGACCGCATTGAATACATAACCGTGTAACCGTTCGCTGTGACGACTGCTCTGTTTGCATGACTCGCTCTGACTGAAAAGGATCTCTTTGCGTGGCGGATGTCTTCTTTTTATCATGAAGCATGATCCTGTTGGCTCTGGCTAAGATCAATCTTTGCGTCGAAAAAAGATGCAGATCGTACGTCTGATGCGTTTGCACACCTCACTTGCTTATCAATAAAGACAGCGCTTATGAAAATGTAATGTTATTTATCAGGATGGAAAATACGTAAGCAACGCTAACGATCTATTGTAGTTCTTTTAATTGTACAAAGAGTGTATTCATGAGTAATTATTGGCATGATGGTTCAATAGTTTGATGCTACTGGGATTGTAGCGGTATAACTTTGTTTATAAATAAAAGCCAAGGATAAACAATTCACCTCGTCTATTTTTTAGGGTTTCCTGTTAATTAATACTTTTAATTTATCAGGGGATTTTTAATAAGTGCGAATACGGACTGGTGAGTGTGGAGGAGATATGTTGCCAGGACGCTGCAAAAACGCAATTATTATTAGTAAATTACCGATCGTACAAACCGGACTTAAAGGTGTAATGCAGGGGCAGTTCGCTGATTATGAACTTACCTACTGCCGCTCCGTCGAAGAATTGACGTTGCTGCAGCTGCGTTGTGCCGATTTGGTGATTGCTGATTTATCCGGAGACTGTAATCATCCACGTTCAGTCTGCGAACAGTATTATTCTTTATTATCTCAATACCGCGATATTCACTGGGTATTTCTCGTTTCTCGTGTTTTTTATCCGCTGGCCATTGAATTGCTGATGTGTCCTGTCAGTTCGCTGTTATCTGATGCCGAGACGATTGAAAGTTTGGTGAATGTTATTCACGCAGGAAATAGCCGTGCCGAGAGAATTAGCAAGTCGCTGCTCTCTCCGCCCGTGATGCCAGAATTAGCAGACCATAGCGCCCGCTCAATTGTACTTACCCTCTCGGAGAGGAAAGTGCTGAGACTCCTGGGAAAAGGTTGGGGAATTAATCAGATTGCGACATTGCTGAAGAAAAGCAATAAAACGATTAGCGCCCAAAAGAACAGTGCTATGCGCCGCTTGTCGATACATAGCAATGCAGAAATGTACGCCTGGATAAACAGTTCTCAAGGATCGCGAGAATTGAATTTACCTTCAGTTTATGGAGAAACCACGGAATGGAAAGCCGAAGCATCAAAAGAAACGTTGCGCTGGTAGAGAAGTGCGCGATGAGTAGCGTCGGTATTAAGAGCCTGTTTAATACCATGCCGGATAACCAATACGAACTACATATCTTTTCGAGCCAGCCTGCATTTAGTCAGGTTATGTTAAAAACGTCGTTTTCGGCGGTTATTTTCTCCCTCTCTGCAATCAGAACCGATCGCAGGGCCGGGTTAGCTTATCTGACGGAACTGGCTGTAAATTTTCCGCGTATTCGCCGGGTGGTGATTGCTGATGATGACGCTGAAGCGCGATTAATCGGCTCTTTGTCACCGTTGCCGTTAGATGGCGTTGTGAGCAAATCTTCTTCATTAACGGTACTGCAGGACGCGTTATTTACGGTATTGAACGGCCCCAATCGGGGAACCGAAGGTTCTAAAAACCATTGGTATATCAATCAAAGCCGTATGCTCAGTCCAACAGAACGAGAAATACTGCGCTTTATGTCGAATGGCTATTCAATGCCGCAGATCGCTGCTCAGTTAGAGCGGAATATTAAAACCATTCGGGCACATAAATTTAATGTGATGTCCAAGCTGGGCGTGAGCTCAGATGCCGGACTGCTGGATGCTGCAGATATCCTGCTGTACCTGCGTGCAGGTGAACCTGCACCTTTTCTACAGGCGGCTTCTTAACGGGTAATGTTAGATCGTTTCGTGCCGGGTTTCGTTATCGGCACGGAACGTGAATCATCCCTGACACACATCCACCCAGGTGGCGGAAGTCAGCTCAGCCATCCTTTCTGGCGTGATACGAACGGCGCTGTGGATGGCGCCTGCGGCGGGAAGCACTTCAGCGTAATGCTTCAACGAAACATCGCAGTACACCGAAATCGGCGTTTCCAGTCCGAAAGGGCAAACGCCGCCAACGGGATGGCCCGTCGCGTTCACTACTTCATCGCTACTCAACATACGGGCTTTGGCACCGAAAGTGCTCTTTAGCTTTTTGTTATCCAGTCGGGCATCACCTTTGGCGACGACCAGAATAATGTCGTTCTTGACCTTCAGCGAAAGCGTTTTCGCGATCTGGCCAGGTTCGACGTTATGGGCTTTCGCTGCCAGATCGACGGTAGCTGTGCTCTGATCTAATTCGATAATCTCAATATCTGGTGCATATTGCGCTAAAAATTGGCGTACAGATTGCAAACTCATTCTTCTCTCCAAATCGCCTACAGGCAGCTCCATCCAGCAGAAAACCGCATGGCGTAATTTGTCATAGGGGCAAGCTCGCTGTAAATATTTTAATGTAACAACATGGCAACATTGGCAGTTTTTCGATCGTCTTCACAATCAAAGAAACCGGTTACAGTAACCGGTTGCAGAATGCTCAAATGGCGATTAATACTGAAGTTGTCACTTCCTCTGTATTACATAACAAGAGCCATCTATGAAACTGAACTCAAAATGCAGTAGCGCTGGCGTTCCTCCCGGCACGGTTGCGAAAAGTAGTAATGGGCTTTACGTGGTGGTGTTGATACCAGCACGGTTGCAGGGTTTTGCACAACGGGAGAACGGCTATGTCTACTAATCATGCTGTGTTTAATGTGATTTTCCGCTTCGTTGAAAATTACGTCAGCCCTGTTGCCGGGCGCATCTCTTCACAACGTCATGTGATGGCTATCCGTGATGGGTTTATTTCGGCGATGCCCTTTATGATCGTAGGCTCGTTTCTGCTGGTTTTCGCCTATCCGCCTTTTTCTCCGGATACCACCTGGGGGTTTGCACGTGCGTGGCTGGATATGGCGAAACAGTTTGAAGGCCAAATCCTCACACCGTTTGATATGACGATGGGGATCATGTCAGTCTACATATGTGCGGCTATCGCTTATAACCTGGGCAAGCACTATGTGAAGTCACATCAGCTAGATCCCTTCATGTGCGCGATGCTATCGATCATGGCTTTTTTGCTGATTGCTGCACCGAAAACCAAAGGCACGATGCCGGTTGATAGCCTGGGCGGTACGGGGATTTTCACTGCCATCCTGGTGGCTATTTACTGCGTTGAAATGATGCGCTTCCTGAAGGCGCACAACATCGGCATTCGTTTACCCGATCAGGTGCCGCCGATGATCAAAAACTCCTTCGATCTGCTGATCCCTGTGCTGGTGGTGGTGCTGACGCTGTACCCGCTGAGTCTGGTGATTCAGTCGCAGTTTGACATGCTGATCCCGCAGGCCATCATGGCCATCTTTAAACCACTGGTGTCTGCAGCGGATTCTCTGCCAGCGATACTGCTGGCGGTGCTGATCGGCCATCTGCTGTGGTTTGCGGGTATTCATGGCGCGGCAATTGTGTCGGGAATGCTGCAAATGTTCTGGCTCACCAATCTCGGGATGAACCAGTCGGCGCTGGCGCAGGGCGCGCCTTTACCGCATATCTTTATGGAAGCGTTCTGGACGTTCTTTATTGTGGTTGGAGGTTCCGGCGCGACGATGGGGCTGGTGATTTGCTATCTGCGTAGCCGCTCGGCCCATCTGCGATCGATCGGGCGTTTGAGCGTTGTCCCGAGCATTTTTAATATTAACGAACCGGTGATTTTCGGTACGCCGATTGTCATGAACCCAGTGTTCTTTATTCCCTTCCTGCTGGCCCCTATGGTGAACGCAGTGCTGGCCTGGGCGGCGATGAAGCTGGATTTAATTGGGCGGGTGATTTCAGTGGTTCCCTGGACGGCCCCGGCACCGGTTGGCGCGGCATGGGCGTTAGGCTGGGATTATCGTGCGGCCATTCTGGTTGTCCTGCTGGCACTGGTGTCTGCCGTCATCTACTTCCCATTCTTTAAGGTTTACGAAAAGCAGCTATTAGCGCAGGAAAAAGAAGAAGCACAGCGTATAGAAGAAGAAAATCAGCAGGTTGCATAACTGACGGGCGAGGGGCTACGGCTCCTTGCTTACTTCAGCGTGCAGTCACCGCATTGCTGGACATCGGGCAGGCGATAGCGCTGGCAGCAGGTTCTGCGCACTAACAGTCCCTCGCGCGGAACAACGGTACGCCACAGGGGGTTATCCTGACCGCAGGAGAGTTGCTTCTCAAAAAAACAGGTTTGGCGCAGTGTGGTCAGCAGTTCTTCACCTAATAACGGCTTCATTTCCGTTAAATACCAGTGAATTAAATATCCGGTGTTGCTCCAGATAAGCTTCGCATTGATCTCGCCTGTCGCTTCCAGCGCCTGCACAACCGGCGTCAGCGCCGAGAGAATCAGCGTTTCCATGCGTTGCTGAGGAGACTGGGCCGTGACCTGGTGATCCTGATGCACGTCGATCCAGAAGCAGGCAGCACGGCCTGTTTCGTGGAATTCTACGTGCATGTGTTCAGGAGAGACGTCGATGGCCTCTTTTTGCGTCAGCAGGGCCACCATGAGCGGAGGCATCATCAGGCCGATATACCACTGCGCCCAGAGAGAAATTAGCGGCTTATTTTCGCGTGGCAGCGTGGGCTGATTGCGATAAATATGGTCCGAATAGACAGCCAGCAATGAACTTAGCGTCGTTGGTTGCGTCCATTCATGTAGCGTCATCGCACCTGGCACGGGCGTTTCGTCAAGACGAATGAAGTCCAGCAGGTGCTCACGGGTGTTGGCTATCGTTGCGCGTACGGCAGCAGCCAGCGAGGGTATCTTTGCAGGCAGAGGGCTACGCCAGATGACATCTTCAACGATCGGTGCGGAACGATAAGCCATGTCGATATAAGGATGTTAATCTTAATGATAATGATTGCTAATCCTATAATTGACATTGAGCGATGGCAAGATCTTTGTCGCCATCCCGGGAGACACCGCACAGATAGCTCAGGCAGAAGGGCAGTTTACCCGCAGGTCATCGCTAACCAGCGTACTGTTGCGCCCAAGGCTCTTGGCCTCATAAAGGGCTTTATCCGCTCGGGCAACAGCGGCATCAATATCCTGCTCGACCAGAGGCGCAATACCAATACTCACGGTTACGTTGGTTGCCACGCTCTCGTTAAACATGTGAGGAATTTTAAGGTCGTACACCTTCTGGCGAATACGTTCGGCGGCAGCCTGGGCCTGCTGGGGATCGACCGCGGTCAGCAAAACCATAAACTCTTCCCCACCAAAGCGCGCCACCACGTCCCGGGAGCGCACGGAGTCACGAATCGCGGCAGAGACGCGGATCAGCGCCTGATCTCCCATCATATGACCGTAGTGATCGTTATAGGCTTTGAAGTGGTCGATATCCAGCAGCAAGACGTAGTGCTTCGCGTTGCTCAAGGCCAACAGCGTATCGAGTCGGTGTTGTAGCCCCCGACGATTGTACAAACCGGTTAGCGGGTCGAGCATGCTGAGCCCGTTCAGGGTTTCCCGTTCTTCCAGCAGTTTATACATCAGCTGCTGGGCGAAGCCATCGTAGCGCTTTTGTATCACATGCTGGATGGCGATCCCGGCCATGGGCAGCGCCATAAAATAGATAATTCGCAAACCATGCTCGCTGCCATTCAGCCATAAACAGACGGCGACGGAAGGCAATGAGTGAAGCGTAAACGCGATGATATTATTGGCAAAAGCGATAGAACCAATAAACAGCACGCTGAGAAGCGCGATTAATAGAAAATAATAATCATTATGACCCAGAGCGTTATATTTCAGGAAAATATGTAATGCCCATAGCAAACCAAAAACGATTGAAATAAAAGGAAGATTAATTCTTTTATCCACATATTTCCTATGCCATGCCAGCAACAATGTACTCATCACGAGAATCAGCAACGCCGGTACTGACAACGCTTTGACGGCAAACAGGGGAAAAAAAAGCGTAAACAGTGCGGAGACTGCGTTGAGCAGCAGAAACAATCGTAAAGAGAGTTGGTATTTTTTGGTGCGCAGAGCTCGCCAGGATTGTACTGTCATAGGTAAATATTGTTAGTTATCTGCAATGTACGAAGGTGTGTTGGTAAATAAAACAAATAACGAACGGGGTATCATTCGCAGAGGTTTTTATTGTTTTTAGTTGAAAAGCTAACCGGCGAGCAATTTATCACCTTAAATTATTCATGTCATCAATCGTTAAGTAAAACTCATATAATTGATAGTGCCTCCCAGCTGACAAATGAGAAAATTTATCATATGATATTGGTTATCATTATCAATGTCATAGGTGGTACCATGTTGCAACGTACGCTGGGCAGTGGATGGGGTGTTCTGCTGCCGGGAATACTGATTGCCGGGATGGCATTTAGCGACCTGTCGGTCTACGTATGGAAGGCGATGATTGTATTAGGATTACTGTTGACTTCACTCATGCTGTACCACAAGCGTTTGCGGCATTTTGTCCTGTTGCCTTCATGTGCGGCGCTGATCGGCGGCATTGTTCTGGTGATGATGAACGGGAATCAGGGATGAACAAAACAGGGAAGAAAATCGAGAGGGAAATAAGATAA
>NZ_SZWS01000055.1:158854-164623 GCF_005281245.1 Citrobacter sp. wls826 | reverse complement strand
CTAAGGACACTAACACCTGAAGCTAGCGCGTCTACCAATTCCGCCACCTTCGCACAGTCATCTTATTTTTTGATATCGCCTCGTTGGTGCGAGGGGGGGGACTCGAACCCCCACATCCTAAGGACACTAACACCTGAAGCTAGCGCGTCTACCAATTCCGCCACCTTCGCCCAGTGCGAGCAATATCAACGTGGATTATGGTGCGAGGGGGGGGACTTGAACCCCCACGTCCGAAAGGACACTAACACCTGAAGCTAGCGCGTCTACCAATTCCGCCACCTTCGCATACCATCGACACTCAAAAAAGTATCGTTACCACGGAGGCGCATTCTAGTGGTTTTCAACTTTTCGTCAATAGTTAATTGCCCAGGACGCGCTTAATTGATGTAAAAATGGGCGCTAAACGCAGGCCGTGTACACGAAGTGCCACCCCGCATTTAGCAAACCCTACCGGATGGCGGTGCAGGCACCTTATCCGGCATGGGATGGCCGTTCTACTTCTTCGCCTGACGCGTCATGATGGTGCGATAGACCTTGAAGCGACCGGTCTGCGCGATAACTTCGTGGAAGCCAAACACTTCATCCAGTACCTTCGGATAAGGCAGGAAGGCGTTCGCCACGATACGCAGTTCACCGCCGCTGTTGAGGTGGCGCACTGCACCGCGAATCAGCGTTTGCGCGGCATCGAGGCTGGTCTGCATCCCGTCGTGGAACGGTGGGTTGGAGATGATCATATCAAAGCGACCCGTCACGTCAGAAAAGACGTTACTGGCGATTACGTCTCCTTCAATACCGTTGGCAGCAAGCGTTGCGCGGCTGGCTTCAACGGCGGCGGCACTAACATCGCACAGGGTTAAGCGCACTTTTGGCGAGTGGCTGGCTAAGGCGACGGAGAGTACGCCTGCACCGCAGCCGACATCCAAAACTTTGCCTTTGGTGTGCGGCGTCAGCGTGGAGAGCAGTAGTTGGCTGCCAACATCCAGGCCGTCACGGCTGAATACGCCCGGCAGAGTTTTGATGGTCAGATTTTCGGTCTGGTATTCATCCCAGTATTTTTCTGCATCAAAGACCGGCTGTTTTTCCAGACGACCATGGTACAGGCCACAGCGACGCGCGCTGTCGACTTTGTTCAGCGGTGCGTATTCGGCCAGCATCTGCTCTGCGCTACGTACGCCGCTGCGGTTCTCACCAACAACAAAAATATCGGTGCCCACCGGTAACAGTGACAGAATGTTCATCAACTGGAACTGGGCTTCCGGCTTATTCTTCGGCCAGTAGTAGATCAGCGTATCGCTATCGGCAACGTCATCGGCCTGGGCGACGAGGCTAAAGCGAACGTTGTCGCCCATCTGGCGGTTAAGCACCTGCCAGTGGTGAAGCTGCTGAGTGTGCGCACGGCTGGCGGCGCATTCAAAATGGGCAGGCAGGTCATCCTGCAAATCACCGGCAAACAGAATACGGCTTTGTTCGAAATCATCACTGTGGCGCAGCAAGACTTCACTTGCCGGGGTAAAAGCAGACATGGAGTGCTCCTTAAATTGTACAGCGGGGGATTATAGTTGTTTGATGGCACGGATTCGACAAATTTGCTATATTTGCGCCCCTGATAGACAGGAGTGTTTCGCTATGACATCCCGACGAGACTGGCAGTTACAGCAACTGGGCATTACGCAGTGGTCATTGCGTCGTCCCGGCGCACTGCAGGGCGAGATCGCGATTTCAATTCCTGCGCACGTCCGTTTGGTGATGGTTGCTGCACAATTACCCGCACTAACCGAACCGTTGATGAGCGATATTTTACGCGCATTAACCGTCAGCCCGGATCAGGTTTTACAACTGACGCCTGACCGTGTCGCCATGCTGCCGCAGGGCAGTCGCTGTAATAGCTGGCGGCTGGGAACCGAAGAGCCGCTGCTGCTGGAGGGCGCTCAGGTCGAGAGTCCTGCGTTTAATGAATTACGGGAAAACCCCGCGGCCCGCGCCGCGTTATGGCAACAAATCTGCGCATATGAACACGATTTCTTCCCTCGAACCGACTGATTTACCTGCAGCATTTCAGATTGAAAAACGCGCTCACGCTTTTCCGTGGAGTGAAAAAACATTTGCCAGCAACCAGGGCGATCGCTACCTCAATTTTCAGTTGAGGGTTGACGACGTAATGGCCGCCTTTGCGATTACACAGGTCGTGCTGGATGAAGCTACGCTGTTCAATATTGCCGTCGATCCTGACTTTCAGCGCCGGGGCCTGGGGCGTGAGCTACTGGAATACCTGATCGATGAGCTGGAAAAGCGTGGCATTTTGACACTGTGGCTTGAAGTGCGCGCCTCAAATGCTGCCGCTATCGCGCTGTACGAAAGCCTGGGCTTTAACGAGGCGACAATCCGGCGCAATTACTATCCGACGGCCGATGGTCATGAAGACGCCATTATAATGGCATTGCCAATCAGCATGTAAGACAAGGTGTAATGATGAAGAAGTGGGACTGGATTTTCTTTGATGCCGACGAAACGCTGTTTACGTTTGACTCGTTTACCGGCTTACAGCGGATGTTTCTCGACTATAGCATTACCTTTACCGCTGAAGATTTTCAGGACTACCAGGCCGTAAATAAACCGCTGTGGGTGGATTATCAAAACGGTGCGATTACCTCATTACAACTCCAGCACGCTCGTTTTCAGAGCTGGGCTGAACGCCTGAAGGTTGAGCCAGGCCAGCTTAATGACGCCTTTATCAATGCGATGGCGGAGATTTGCTCGCCGTTGCCAGGGGCGGTTTCTCTGCTCAATGCGATTCGTGATAAAACAAAAATCGGTATTATTACTAACGGCTTTACGGCGTTGCAGCAAATCCGCCTTGAGCGGACGGGGCTGCGCGACTATTTCGACCTGCTGGTGATTTCTGAGCAGGTTGGCGTGGCAAAACCCGATCCCCGTATTTTTGACCATGCGCTGGAGCAGGCGGGCAATCCTGAGCGTTCCCGCGTACTGATGGTGGGCGACACCGCAGAGTCCGATATTCTTGGCGGCATTAACGCCGGGCTATCCACTTGCTGGCTAAATACGCACCACCGCGAGCAGCCAGCGGGCATTCAGCCGACCTGGACCGTAGCGTCATTAAGTGAACTGGAGCGGCTCCTGTGTAAACACTGATTGCCTCCCCCCCGTTGATGGGTAAAATAGCCGCAATTTTTCGTATTCAACTTGCACGGCCTGTTGCCGTGCTTACCTAAGAAGATTTGACTATGACGTTGTCTCCTTATTTGCAAGAGGTGGCCAAACGCCGCACTTTTGCCATTATTTCTCACCCGGATGCCGGTAAAACGACAATTACTGAAAAGGTACTGTTATTCGGACAGGCGATTCAGACCGCCGGTACGGTAAAAGGCCGAGGCTCCAGCCAGCATGCGAAATCTGACTGGATGGAAATGGAAAAACAGCGTGGTATCTCCATTACCACCTCTGTGATGCAGTTTCCATATCATGACTGCCTGGTAAACCTGCTGGACACCCCAGGGCACGAAGACTTCTCTGAAGATACATACCGTACTCTGACGGCGGTGGACTGCTGCCTGATGGTCATCGACGCCGCAAAAGGTGTTGAAGACCGGACCCGTAAGCTGATGGAAGTTACCCGTCTGCGTGATACCCCGATCCTGACCTTTATGAACAAACTCGACCGTGACATCCGCGATCCGATGGAGCTGCTGGATGAAGTCGAGAATGAACTGAAAATCGGCTGTGCGCCGATCACCTGGCCGATTGGCTGCGGTAAGTTGTTCAAAGGCGTCTATCACCTATATAAAGACGAAACTTACCTGTACCAGACGGGTAAAGGCCACACCATTCAGGAAGTGCGCATTGTTAAAGGTCTGAACAACCCGGAACTCGATGCCGCAGTGGGGGAAGACCTGGCGCAGCAGCTGCGCGACGAGCTGGAGCTGGTGCAGGGCGCGTCTAACGAGTTCGACCATGAGCTGTTCCTCGCGGGCGAAATCACCCCGGTATTCTTCGGTACCGCGCTCGGTAACTTCGGCGTTGATCATATGCTGGATGGCTTAGTGGAGTGGGCGCCTGCGCCGATGCCGCGTAAAACCGACACCCGTGTCGTTGAAGCCTCAGAAGAGAAGTTCACCGGCTTCGTGTTTAAAATTCAGGCCAACATGGACCCGAAACACCGTGACCGCGTGGCGTTTATGCGCGTGGTGTCCGGCAAGTACGAGAAAGGTATGAAAATGCGCCAGGTGCGCATTGGTAAAGACGTGGTTATCTCCGATGCGCTGACTTTTATGGCCGGTGACCGTTCTCACGTGGAAGAAGCGTATCCGGGCGATATTCTGGGTCTGCACAACCACGGCACTATCCAGATTGGCGATACCTTTACCCAAGGCGAAATGATGAAGTTCACTGGTATTCCGAACTTCGCGCCGGAGCTGTTCCGTCGCATTCGTCTGAAGGATCCGTTGAAGCAGAAACAGCTGCTGAAAGGGCTGGTTCAGCTGTCCGAAGAGGGCGCAGTGCAGGTTTTCCGTCCGATCGCTAATAACGATCTGATCGTGGGCGCTGTTGGTGTGCTGCAGTTCGACGTGGTGGTTTCACGCCTGAAGAGCGAATACAACGTTGAAGCGATTTATGAGTCGGTCAACGTAGCGACAGCACGCTGGGTAGAGTGTTCTGACGTGAAGAAATTCGAAGAATTCAAGCGTAAAAACGAAATTCAGCTGGCGCTGGATGGCGGCGATAACCTTACCTATATCGCGCCGACCATGGTTAACCTGAATCTCACCCAGGAACGTTACCCTGACGTTCAGTTCCGCAAAACGCGCGAACACTAATCGACCTTCAGGGCACGGTATCCGCCGTGCCCTACAACTTTTCCTGTCTTTTAAATCCCTTGCGGAATGTTCTTAAAACCTCTCGTTTTTCTTTTGTTTGCACGTTTTTTAGTCAATCTGGACTGCGATCACGAAATCCTGAACTATATTTAACAATGTGATGACATAAATGTCGGCGTTAAATGCTTTTTAGGCTGCCTGTTGCAGCTTCTATTGCTGATATTTATTCCACTTACAAGATTAGTTGCTGGCTCAAGCCGTTTACGGCAGAGCGCAGCTTTTAGCAAACATACAGGAATACATCGATGACAATGACAGGACTTAAGATTTCTAAAACGCTGCTGGCCGTGATGCTGACCTCCGCTGTTGCAACGGGTTCTGCTTATGCAGAAAACTCCACGACGGATAAAACGCAATCCGGCGTCGAAAGTGCGGGGCAGAAAGTCGATAGCTCCATGAACAAAGTCGGTAATTTCATGGATGACAGCACCATCACTGCTAAAGTAAAAGCCGCGCTGGTGGATCACGATAGCATTAAGAGCACCGACATTTCCGTTAAAACCGACCAGAAGGTGGTGACGCTAAGCGGGTTTGTTGAAAGCCAGGCACAAGCCGAAGAGGCAGTTAAAGTCGCCAAAGGCGTTGAGGGTGTGACCTCCGTTAGCGACAAACTGCACGTACGTGATAGCAAAGACACTTCTGTAAAAGGCTATGCGGGCGATACGGCAATTACCAGTGAGGTAAAAGCTAAGCTGCTGGCCGATGATATTGTCCCTTCCCGCAAAGTGAAAGTTGAAACCACCGATGGCGTGGTACAGCTTTCAGGAACCGTTGAATCACAGGCTCAAAGCGATCGCGCTGAGAGCATCGCCAAAGCGATTGATGGCGTGAAAAGCGTCAAAAACGATCTTAAAACTCACTAATTAGACTTAATTCG
>NZ_SZWS01000055.1:147698-158816 GCF_005281245.1 Citrobacter sp. wls826 | reverse complement strand
CTCCCGACGTTTGTCGGGAGGCGTGTTGTGCACCACACTGAAAATATCGCCGATGGGCAGCCTGAGTGCTCATATCAAGCGGTGACATTAACTATGGTAAAGGAGAAGCGCATGTTTCGATGGGGCATCATATTTCTGGTTATCGCGTTAATTGCCGCTGCACTGGGTTTTGGTGGACTGGCGGGTACCGCTGCTGGCGCAGCGAAAATTGTTTTTGTGGTGGGGATCATTCTGTTTCTGGTCAGCCTGTTTACAGGTCGTAAACGGCCCTAGCGACATCCCCTTTATTCTTCAAGTTAAAGGTGCGCTGGCTACGCGTGCTTGCCCGTATCACTTACTAGAGTAAGCAGATCGGGATTCACGCCCTTGCCGCCTTCTTGTGACTCGAATTATTTTGGGGATTAACCGTAAAGATAACTTGCTACTAAGCCAGTCCATCGGACTGGCTTTTACGGTTTTAGCATCAGGCAATTTGCGTTACTTTGTTGTTCTATTACAAAAACAACAGGAAGGCAGAGGTGGGGCAGAGAATACCCGTCACGCTCGGTAATATTGCGCCGTTATCGTTACGTCCGTTTCAACCAGGCAGTATGGCGCTGGTGTGTGAGGGCGGCGGACAAAGAGGCATCTTCACCGCTGGCGTACTGGATGAATTCATGCGCGCGCAGTTCAATCCTTTTGATCTCTTCTACGGGACCTCCGCTGGTGCGCAAAACCTTTCAGCCTATCTTTGTAACCAGCCGGGTTACGGCCGTAAAGTCATCATGCGTTACACTACCCGACGTGAATTTTTTGACCCGGTGCGCTTTGTGCGCGGGGGAAATTTAATCGATCTCGATTGGCTGGTGGATTCGACTGCGTCTCAGATGCCGCTGGCGATGGATAACGCCGAGCGCCTGTTTGCCGCAGGGAAATCGTTTTATATGTGCGCCTGTCGGGGCGATGACTACACGCCTGGCTATTTTTCGCCGAACCGGCAAAACTGGCTCGATCTTATTCGTGCCTCCAGCGCGATTCCAGGGTTCTACCGCGCCGGGGTTGCGCTGGATGGTGTGAATTATCTCGATGGGGGAGTCAGCGACGCCATTCCCGTGCAGGAAGCGGCGAAGCAGGGGGCAAAAACGCTGGTGGTTATCCGCACCGTGCCTTCGCAAATGTATTACACCCCGCAGTGGTTCAAGCGTATGGAACGCTGGCTGGGCGAAAGCAGCCTGCAACCGCTGCTGAATCTGGTCCAGCACCATGAAGCCAGCTATCGCGCGATTCAGAGTTTTATTGAGAAACCGCCGGGCAAGCTGCGTATCTTTGAGATCTACCCGCCCAAACCGCTCCATAGCATGGCATTAGGAAGCCGTATTCCGGCGCTGCGGGAAGATTACAAGACCGGACGCCTGTGTGGTCGTTACTTCCTGGCAACCGTCGGTAAGCTGCTGGCGAAAAATGCGCCGCTGCCTCGTCAGACGCCGAAGATTGTGGTGCCGGGACCGGTCGTGGTTCCACCTGCGCCGGTGGCTAACGACGCTCACGCCCCCGTGGTGACCAATGCGCCTCAGGCTAACGACACGACGTTTAATAATGAGGATTTGGCGTGAGTTATCGTTTTATTGATACGCATTGTCACTTTGATTTTCCGCCGTTTACGGGCGATGAATCTGCCAGTATTCAGGGCGCGACTGACGTCGGCGTGCAAAGCATTATCGTTCCGGCCACCCAGGCGGCAAATTTTTCCCGTGTACTGGCGTTAGCGGAAAATTACCCTCCATTGTTTGCCGCCCTGGGGCTGCACCCCATTGTTATTGAGCAACATAGCGATGACTGCCTGGAGCAGTTGCAGCAGGCGCTGGATAAGCGTCCGCAAAAGCTGGTGGCGGTAGGTGAGATTGGGCTGGATCTTTATCGGGACGATCCGCAATTCGATAAGCAAGAGCGGCTGCTGGAAGCGCAGCTTAAGCTGGCGAAGCGTTACGAATTGCCGGTGATCCTGCATTCGCGGCGCACTCATGACAAGCTGGCGATGCACCTGAAACGCCATGCTTTACCGCGAACCGGCGTGGTGCATGGATTTTCCGGGAGCGTGCAGCAGGCCGAACGTTTTGTGCAACTGGGCTACAAAATTGGCGTGGGCGGCACCATTACCTGGCCGCGCGCCAGTAAAACCCGCGAGGTAATGGCGCAACTGCCGCTGGACTCACTGCTGCTGGAAACTGACGCGCCGGATATGCCGCTCAATGGCTTTCAGGGACAGCCGAATCGCCCGGAGCAGGTGGTCAGAGTCTTTGATGTCCTCTGCGAGCTGCGCCCGGAACCTGCGGATGTTATCGCTGATGCGCTGTATCGCAATACGACGGCGTTATTTGATTTTTAATTGCCGGACGACGGATGCGTCGCATCCGGCAATCACAGGTACAGCGCCGGGAAGATCAAATTATCCACCCCGCGCTCGCGCAATCTTTGCGCCAGTTGCTCCACATCCTCAGGCGTGGCGCTCGGCCAGTCTTTCGCTTCGCCGTACACCCCGTGCGCATGAAAGGCATTTAGCCGCACTGGTACATCACCTGAACGTTTGATAAACGCCGCCAGTGCATCGATATGCTGTAGATAATCCACGTGGCCAGGAATAACCAGCAGGCGCAGTTCCGCAAGTTTTCCCTGCCCGGACAAAAAGGTAATGCTTTGTTTAATCAGCGTGTTATCGCGGCCAGTCAACTGTCGATGACACGCGCTATCCCAGGCTTTTAAATCGAGCATTACGCCGTCGCATACCGGCAGTAGTTTTTGCCAGCCGGTTTCGCTCAGCATGCCGTTGCTGTCTACCATGCAGGTCAGGTGTTGCAGCTGCGGATCGGTTTTGATCGCGTTAAACAGCGCCACGATAAACGGCAACTGGGTGGTCGCTTCGCCGCCGCTGACCGTAATTCCTTCAATAAACAGCACCGCCTTGCGAATATGCTGCAGCACTTCATCAACGCTCAGGGTTTGCGCCATCGGCGTGGCCTGCTGTGGGCACATGTGCAGGCAGGTATCGCACTGCTGACATACGTCGGATTGCCATCTCACTTTCCCCGCGCTCAGGCTCAGCGCCTCATGCGGGCAATGCAGGACACATTCCCCGCAGTCGTTGCAGCGTCCCATCGTCCACGGATTGTGGCAATTTTTACAGCGCAGGTTACATCCTTGCAGAAACAGAGCCAGGCGACTGCCCGGCCCGTCGACGCAGGAGAAAGGAATGATCTTACTTACTGAAGCGCATCTGCTGTTCATGGCTAATCACGCGAGGTTGTCGTTCCAGAATGCGCGTATTGCGCGCGGCTTCTTCGCCCAGCCAGGTGGTGTTGGTGCGTGAACCTTCGGCGCGATATTTTTCCAGATCCGACAGGCGTACCATATAGCCGGTGACGCGGACCAGATCGTTACCACTCACGTTGGCGGTAAACTCACGCATCCCAGCTTTAAACGCCCCGAGGCACAATTGCACCAGCGCCTGAGGATTGCGCTTGATGGTTTCATCCAGCGTGAGAATGTCGCTGATCCCAGCGTGATAATACGCATGATGCGGTGCGACGGTTTGCAGGTGAGTGATCGGATCCGGCTCATCGCCGTAGGGCAGACGCGCGCCCGGCGTGGTGCCGATGTCAGAACTGATCCCTGACTGTGCGTGCAGCATTGCGCGCTGCTTCCAGCCAAATTTCACCGGGGTACTTTCTACAAACTCCGCCAGTTGGGCGCTGATGCGATACCCTAGCTGATTGGCGACCTCATCTTTTCCGTAGCGAGCATTCTGCCCCGCCTTATCGCACAGCAGGTTCACCGCCTCCGCCAGGCCATACATGCCGAACATAGGGACAAAACGTTCGGGATCAATCAACCCTTCCTGCACCAGGAAGCTATTCTCAAAGAAATGTGATTTTTCATAGAGGAATTCACATCGTGAATCAATGATGGCGATTTGCTGCTGGCAATAGTGCGGTAGGGTGCGCGTAAAGAAGTCATCGACAGAGGTGCTGCGCTCTGCGATGGCTTTCAGATTGAGCCTGACCAGCGTGCTTCCACCCCCGGCGAGCGGCAACGAGTTGTAACAGCTGACGACGCCATACTGACCTTTTGTGAAAATTTTATCATTTTCGGGGCCGTTGGAAATGTGCGGCTTACTGCACTCGCAGATATTTTTCGCCACGTTGAGCAGCAGGTCGTCAGGTGTAATTTGCGGATCATAAATGAACGTCAGATTAGGCGAAACCTGCTTTAACTCTGCGTCTGCGCGTAAAATTGCACGGGTGACAGGCGTATCTGCGGGGCCGATATTGGCATGCATAAATGCGTCTGGCAGGGTTCTGTCGAGATGACGCCAGAAACGTTTTATTCGAATATCGATCTCATCTTGTGTTAGAATTCTAACATACGGTTGCAACAGAACGTCGAGCTGGCCGAGATAGACCGGCATCGAGGTGACTGACGGAACGTGGTGATACAGGATGGTGAGTAAGGATAACGCGTCATCAAGATCCCTGGCTCCTTCCAGTTCCAGCCATGAGGAACCGTTGGCCAGAAAACGCGCGTAGTCGGGTAAAACATAGCGCGGTTTGAACGGGGCATGACCTTCATACATATCGCAGATCACCCCGTCATCCAGCGCCTGGCGAGCCTCAGCAGGTAGTTGCGGGTAAGGCAGCGCGTTTTCAGCCTCCAGCGCCAGGAAGTGGCGTTTCTGCTCAGGGCTGAGCACCGGACTGGTCACGATTTGTTGGCAACGCTGTTGCAGCGCGAGTTCGCTTGAAGTGGGCATCGTTGATTCCTTTTTATCCCGAAGGTGTAACGCCATTGTAGAAAGCAACGCCGCCACAACCTTTGATCCGGATGCGCCTGATGCCACCGCATCCCTTCCTGAAAGGTGATTTATTTGAAGTAGATCTCATTAGAGTAATGCAAATCTGTATGTGGTTTTCATTAACTGTGATGTATATCGAAGTGTAATAGCGAGCGGATGTTAGAATACTAACAAACTCGCAAGGTGAAATTTTATACGGCGATGCCGTTGGAGAATGTTATGACCGATTTAACAGCAAGCAGCCTGCGTGCACTGAAACTGATGGACCTGACCACCCTGAATGACGACGACACCAATGAAAAAGTGATCGCGCTGTGTCATCAGGCGAAGACCCCGGTAGGCAACACTGCCGCTATTTGCATCTATCCGCGTTTCATTCCTATCGCGCGTAAGACGCTGAAAGAGCAAGGCACTCCGGACATCCGTATTGCAACCGTGACCAACTTCCCGCACGGCAACGACGACATCGAGATTGCGCTGGCTGAAACCCGCGCGGCGATTGCCTACGGCGCGGATGAAGTTGACGTGGTGTTCCCTTACCGTGCCCTGATCGCCGGTAACGAGCAGGTTGGTTTTGATCTGGTTAAAGCATGTAAAGATGCGTGTGCGGCGGCAAACGTGCTGCTGAAAGTGATCATCGAAACCGGTGAGCTGAAAGAAGAGAGTCTTATCCGTAAAGCGTCTGAAATCTCCATCAAAGCGGGTGCTGATTTCATCAAAACCTCTACCGGTAAAGTGCCGGTAAATGCGACGCCGGAAAGCGCACGCATCATGATGGAAGTGATCCGCGACATGGGCGTTTCTAAAACTGTAGGTTTCAAACCGGCAGGCGGCGTGCGTACTGCAGAAGATGCACAGCAGTTCCTGGCGATTGCTGACGAACTGTTTGGCGCTGACTGGGCCGATTCCCGTCACTATCGTTTTGGCGCATCCAGCCTGCTGGCGAGCCTGCTGAAAGCGCTGGGTCACGGCGATGGTAAGAGCGCAAGCAGCTACTAATTACTCGTCATACTGCAAGCCGCAGGTGCGTTAGCTGCACTCCCTCACCCCAGTCACTTACTGTAGTAAGCGCCTGGGGATGAGCTTCCTTGCCGCTTCCTGCGACTCGAATTGTTTAGAGTAATCATTCATTGCAGTGGGTTTTCCGCTGCATTTAACCTGATTTATCGGGGGTTACCATGTTTCTCGCACAAGAAATTATTCGTAAAAAACGTGATGGTCATGCGCTGAGCGATGAAGAGATTCGTTTCTTTATCAATGGGATTCGCGACAACACCATCTCTGAAGGGCAAATCGCCGCCCTGGCGATGACCATTTTCTTCCACGATATGACAATGCCTGAGCGTGTTTCGCTGACCATGGCAATGCGTGATTCAGGAACCGTGCTGGACTGGAAAAGCCTGCAGCTGAACGGCCCGATTGTGGATAAACACTCTACCGGCGGCGTGGGTGACGTAACATCACTGATGTTAGGCCCGATGGTCGCTGCATGTGGCGGCTATATTCCGATGATCTCCGGACGTGGTCTGGGGCATACCGGCGGTACGCTCGATAAACTGGAAGCCATCCCAGGGTTTGACATCTTCCCGGACGATGCGCGTTTCCGTGAAATTATTAAAGACGTGGGTGTGGCGATTATTGGGCAAACCAGCTCGCTCGCACCGGCGGACAAACGTTTTTATGCCACCCGCGATATTACCGCGACGGTGGATTCCATCCCGCTGATTACCGGCTCTATCCTGGCGAAAAAGCTGGCGGAAGGGCTGGATGCGCTGGTGATGGATGTGAAAGTCGGCAGCGGCGCCTTTATGCCGACCTATGAGCTTTCTGAAGCGCTTGCCGAAGCGATTGTCGGCGTGGCGAACGGGGCGGGTGTACGTACCACCGCGCTGTTAACCGATATGAACCAGGTACTGGCATCCAGCGCAGGTAACGCGGTTGAAGTCCGCGAAGCGGTGCAGTTCCTGACAGGTGAATACCGCAATCCACGTCTGTTAGACGTCACGATGGCGCTGTGCGTGGAAATGCTGATCTCCGGCAATCTGGCGAAAGATGATGCCGAAGCCCGTGCAAAATTGCAGGCGGTGCTGGATAACGGCAAAGCGGCAGAGATTTTTGGTCGCATGGTTGCAGCGCAGAAAGGCCCGACCGATTTCGTCGAAAATTATGCGAAGTACCTGCCGACGGCAATGCTCAGCAAAGCGGTATATGCTGATACCGAAGGTTTTGTCAGCGCTATGGATACCCGTGCGCTGGGAATGGCGGTTGTTTCCATGGGCGGCGGTCGTCGTCAGGCTTCGGACACCATTGATTACAGCGTTGGCTTTAGCGACATGGCGCGTCTGGGCGACAGCGTAGACGGACAGCGTCCGCTGGCGGTGATCCACGCCAAAGATGAAGCCAGCTGGCAGGAAGCGGCGAAAGCGGTCAAAGCGGCAATTAGCCTTGACGATAAAGCGCCAGAAATTACACCGACAGTCTATCGTCGTATTACCGAATAACTGTATACTGATCTGATCGCTTTTTTGCGGCGCAGATGTTGGAGAACAAGATGAAACGTGCATTTATTATGGTGCTGGACTCCTTTGGTATTGGTGCGACTGAAGATGCGGATCGCTTTGGCGACGTAGGCTCAGACACTATGGGACACATTGCAGAAGCCTGTGCGAAAGGCGAAGCTGACAAGGGTCGCAAAGGTCCACTGAATCTGCCTAACCTGACCCGTCTGGGCCTGGTGAAAGCTCACGAAGGTTCTACCGGTAAAATTGCTGCTGGTATGGACGGTAACGCGGAAGTGATTGGTGCCTACGCCTGGGCGCATGAACTCTCTTCCGGGAAAGACACGCCGTCTGGCCACTGGGAAATCGCGGGTGTTCCGGTTCTGTTTGACTGGGGTTATTTCTCCGATCATGACAACAGCTTCCCGCAGGAACTGCTGGATAAACTGGTCAAACGTGCCAACCTGCCGGGCTACCTCGGCAACTGTCACTCTTCCGGTACCGTGATCCTGGATCAACTGGGTGAAGAGCATATGAAAACCGGCAAGCCGATTTTCTATACTTCCGCAGACTCCGTGTTCCAGATTGCCTGTCACGAAGAGACTTTTGGCCTGGATAAACTCTACGAACTGTGTGAAATCGCTCGTGAAGAACTGACCGAAGGTGGTTACAACATCGGTCGTGTTATCGCGCGTCCGTTTATCGGTGATAAAGCGGGTAATTTCCAGCGTACCGGTAACCGTCACGATCTGGCCGTTGAGCCGCCAGCACCGACTGTGCTGCAGAAACTGGTCGACGAGAAAGACGGTCACGTGGTTTCCGTCGGTAAAATCGCGGATATCTACGCTAACTGCGGCATCACCAAAAAAGTGAAAGCTACCGGCCTGGACGCGCTGTTCGACGCCACCATCAAAGAGATGAAAGAAGCGGGTGATAAGACCATTGTCTTCACTAACTTCGTTGATTTCGACTCTTCCTGGGGACATCGTCGCGATATCGCTGGTTACGCTGCAGGTCTGGAACTGTTCGACCGCCGTTTGCCTGAACTGATGGAACTGGTGGGTGAAGATGACATTCTGATCCTGACCGCTGACCACGGCTGTGACCCGAGCTGGACCGGCACTGACCACACCCGTGAGCACATTCCTGTGCTGGTTTACGGCCCGAAAGTGAAACCAGGCTCTTTAGGTCACCGTGAAACTTTCGCGGATATTGGCCAGACGCTGGCGAGCTACTTTGGTACATCGCCGATGGACTACGGTAAAAACATGCTGTGATACCCGTTGTCTTTCGCGCTGTAGATGCGTTGACTTCATTCGCTCACCCCGGTCACATAGGTAATCTATGCTCCCGGGGGTTCCGAATTCGTCGCCTTCCTACAACGCGAAATCCTTAGGGTATTTGAATTCGTTTTGTCGGTTGGGTAAGGCAGTGCTACCCCCTCGACAAAAATAATAAATCAAAAGGGAACTGAAGATGGCAGCTCCACATATTAATGCAGAAATGGGTGATTTCGCTGACGTCGTATTGATGCCGGGCGACCCGCTGCGCGCAAAGCATATTGCTGAAACTTTCCTCGAAGATGTTCGTGAAGTGAACAACGTTCGCGGCATGTTAGGTTTCACCGGTACTTACAAAGGCCGTAAGATCTCCGTTATGGGTCACGGGATGGGTATCCCGTCCTGCTCTATCTACACCAAAGAGCTGATCACCGATTTTGGCGTGAAGAAAATCATTCGCGTAGGCTCCTGCGGCGCTGTGCGTATGGACGTTAAACTGCGTGACGTGGTTATCGGTATGGGTGCCTGCACCGACTCCAAAGTAAACCGTATCCGTTTTAAAGATCATGACTTCGCAGCTATCGCTGACTTCGACATGGTGCGTAATGCAGTTGATGCGGCAAAAGCGCTGGGCGTAGACGCGCGCGTGGGCAACCTGTTCTCCGCTGACCTGTTCTACTCTCCGGACGGCGAAATGTTCGACGTAATGGAAAAATACGGCGTGCTGGGCGTGGAAATGGAAGCGGCGGGTATCTACGGCGTTGCGGCTGAGTTTGGTGCGAAAGCGCTGACCATCTGCACCGTGTCCGACCATATCCGTACTCACGAGCAGACCACTGCCGCTGAACGTCAGACGACCTTCAACGACATGATCAAAATCGCACTGGAATCCGTTCTGCTGGGCGATAAAGAGTAAGTGTTGTGATGCCCGGTAGCGCTGCGCTTACCGGGCTACAATCGATGTATGCCGGACCGCCATCCGGCATTTTCAGGCCAGCGTTTAGCTCACTGCACTGGCAATCCACGCTGACAGCTCGCGTAACTCTTTCTCCTGCCCTGGGAAATCAACCAGCAGCGCTTCGCACTCCTGTTGCAGCATATCCGCACGGTACAAACACCCCTGCAGACGACCCGCCAGCGATTCTAACGGCGCGGGATTGAGGCTGTCGGTAAAGACCTGCGTACGGGTGATATGACCTTTTTCCACGTCGAAATGCAGCTCAACGCCGCCCCAGGTGAAACGCTCGTCCAGAAGATGCGAGAACGCAGGCGCCTGACCAAAATTCCACTCCCAACTGCTCTGACGGGCAAAGGTTTCGGCAAAGTTCGGCAGATCCGGGGTTTTGTCCGGCGAGATAATTTCCGCTTCGACACGTTCGCCGTAGTGGGCAAAAAAGGCTTCCGTGATGGCCTGACAGACCTGTTGATGGGTGATGCCCGGCAACAGCTCCGTTAGATTCGCTACGCGTGAGCGAACCGAGGTGATGCCTTTGGCGGCGAGTTTCTTTTTATCCGGATTGAGATAGTTTGCCAGGCGGCTGAGATCGGCGTTCAACAACAGCGTGCCGTGGTGGAATCCGCGGTCTTTCGTTTCCCGATAAGCAGAGCCGGAAACTTTGCGATCGCCGTCTGGCGTTTTCACGACCAGATCGTTACGCCCGGAGGCGTCGGCGTCTACGCCCAGCGCGTTCAGGGCATGGAGGACAATAGCGGTTGAGATGGTTTTGTCGTACTCCGGTTTACCGGCCATAAAGGTAAAGCAGGTATTGCCTAAGTCATGGAACACCGCGCCGCCGCCGCTGCTGCGACGGGCGAGCCGCACGTTGTCTTCCTCCATACGGCGGGTATTACACTCTTTCCACGGGTTTTGCGCCCGGCCAATCACCACCGTATCGGCGTTACGCCACAAGAACAGGACGCGCTGCGTGGCGGGCATCTGGCGAAAAATGCACTCTTCGACCGCGAGGTTAAACCACGGATCGTAAGAGTCTGAGATAAGCAGGCGTAGTGTCGTCATGGTCGATTTCCTTTCTGTTATTACTCTTTCTTCTCGTTGTCTTCTTCCTGTACCGGTTTATTGGCGGTCAGCAGGAAAGGGGATTGCTGCCAGCGGGTGCGCTTGCCTTGCAATAAGGTACGGGTGAGCACCACGCCAATCGCCAGTGACAGAAGCAGCATTAGGCGTAAGATGTTGGTGGTGTTATCCACCTGCTTGGCTTCGGTGGCGAGCGTGTGGGTATCCAGCGTCAGGCGTAGATAGCCCAGCGGACCATTTCTTCCCTGAATGGGTTCGACAATCTGCTGGTTAAAATAGCCCCCGGCTTTTTTGCCGTCCAACGCCAGTCGGTCACGAACGTTGACGCTCTCACCGGTACGTGTAATCAGGTCTCCCTGTTCATCGTAGACCCCCGCATCCAGAATACGGCTACTTTCCGTGAGCTGCGAGAGTACCGCTTTAATGCGCTTTTCATCCGGGGTTTCGGTACGCATCAGCGGGGCGACGTTCAAGGAGACC
>NZ_SZWS01000055.1:145940-147641 GCF_005281245.1 Citrobacter sp. wls826 | reverse complement strand
GAGCCAGCGTGCGCGCCAGCTCTTCGAGCTGCGGATTACGCTGCTGTTGGTGGCTTTGACTAAACCAGGACGCGCCCTGCATCAGAGCAACGAGCAGCGCAAGGCAGGACAATACAATCACTGCACGATGAAGTCGGAATTTCAGTTTTGTGCGAGCCATATTCCACCTGCTGAAAATTTGAGACTTAATGTTGCCAGAAGCGCTGGTTACAGGGTAGCCTCATGCGTTATTTTCCCCTGATGATTCCGACCCGAACGATTTTACAGGAGCTTTAATGCCTAACATTACCTGGTGCGATCTACCTGAAGATGTTTCTCTGTGGCCAGGTCTGCCTCTCTCTTTAAGCGGTGATGAAGTCATGCCGCTGGATTACCACGCGGGCCGCAGTGGCTGGCTGCTGTACGGTCGTGGGCTGGATAAACAACGGTTAACGCAATACCAGAGCAAACTGGGTGCGGCGATGGTGATCGTGGCGGCGTGGTGCGTTGAGGATTATCAGGTGATTCGTCTGGCGGGCTCGTTAACGCCGCGTGCGGCAAAACTGGCGCATGATGCCAAACTGGATGTTGCGCCACTGGGTAAAATTCCGCATTTGCGCACGCCGGGTTTGCTGGTGATGGACATGGATTCAACGGCTATCCAGATCGAGTGTATTGATGAAATTGCCAAACTGGCGGGAACCGGCGAAATGGTTGCCGAAGTCACCGAACGCGCGATGCGCGGCGAGCTGGACTTTACCGCCAGCTTGCGCAGCCGCGTGGCGACGTTGAAGGGCGCTGATGCCAATATTTTGCACCAGGTGCGCGAAACGCTACCACTGATGCCTGGCCTGACTCAACTGGTGTTAAAACTGGAAACGCTCGGCTGGAAAGTGGCAATTGCCTCCGGCGGTTTTACCTTCTTTGCCGATTATCTGCGTAACAAACTACGTCTGACGGCGGCTGTGGCAAACGAGCTGGAGATCATGGACGGTAAATTCACCGGCAACGTGATCGGCGATATCGTCGATGCGCAGTACAAAGCCAACACCCTGACCCGCCTGGCGCAGGAGTATGAGATCCCGATGGCGCAGACGGTGGCGATCGGCGATGGCGCCAACGATCTGCCGATGATCAAAACGGCTGGACTGGGTATAGCGTATCATGCCAAACCCAAAGTGAATGAAAAGACGGAGATTACGATCCGTCACGCTGACCTGATGGGCGTGTTCTGCATTCTCTCTGGCAGCATGAACCAGAAATGATTTAATTGCCTGATGGCAAAGTGACCATAGGCCGGATAAGCGCCCACGCTGTCCGGTAAACGCGCTAACGAAAGAGGTAAAACGTGGCCAAAGCTCCAAAACGCGCCTTTGTTTGTAACGAATGCGGGGCCGATTACCCGCGCTGGCAAGGGCAATGCAGCGCCTGTCAGGCCTGGAACACCATTACCGAGGTACGCCTTGCCGCGTCACCAACGGTGGCGCGTAACGAGCGGCTCAGCGGCTATGCCGGGAATGCGGGCGTCGCAAAAGTGCAGAAGCTGTCTGATATCAGTCTTGAAGAGTTGCCGCGTTTTTCCACCGGATTTAAAGAGTTTGACCGCGTGCTGGGCGGCGGTGTGGTGCCCGGCAGCGCCATCCTGATTGGCGGTAACCCCGGCGCAGGGAAATCAACGCTGCTGCTGCAAACGCTGTGCAAGCTCGCTGAGCAGATGAAAAC
>NZ_SZWS01000055.1:145112-145891 GCF_005281245.1 Citrobacter sp. wls826 | reverse complement strand
GTACGTCACCGGCGAAGAGTCTTTGCAACAGGTGGCGATGCGCGCGCATCGACTCGGTCTGCCGACGGCGAATCTGAACATGCTGTCGGAAACCAGCATCGAACAAATTTGCCTGATTGCCGAAGAAGAACAGCCGAGGCTGATGGTTATCGACTCCATTCAGGTGATGCACATGGCGGATATTCAGTCTTCGCCGGGCAGCGTGGCACAGGTGCGCGAAACCGCGGCTTACCTGACCCGCTTCGCCAAAACGCGCGGCGTGGCGATTGTCATGGTCGGCCACGTCACCAAAGACGGCTCGCTGGCCGGTCCAAAGGTGCTGGAGCACTGTATTGACTGCTCGGTGCTGCTCGACGGCGACGCCGATTCTCGTTTTCGTACTCTGCGTAGCCATAAAAACCGCTTTGGCGCGGTGAATGAACTGGGCGTCTTTGCCATGACCGAACAGGGGCTACGTGAAGTTAGCAACCCTTCCGCTATCTTCTTAAGCCGTGGCGATGAAGTCACCTCCGGCAGTTCTGTGATGGTGGTCTGGGAAGGTACGCGCCCGTTGCTGGTGGAGATTCAGGCGCTGGTCGACCATTCGATGATGGCGAATCCGCGTCGTGTGGCGGTCGGTCTGGAGCAGAACCGTCTGGCGATTCTGCTGGCCGTGCTGCATCGTCACGGCGGCTTGCAGATGGCGGATCAGGACGTGTTCGTCAACGTGGTTGGCGGCGTGAAGGTTACCGAAACCAGCGCCGATCTGGCACTGCTACTGGCAATGGTTTCCAGCCTGC
>NZ_SZWS01000055.1:144880-145078 GCF_005281245.1 Citrobacter sp. wls826 | reverse complement strand
CCGCTGCCGCAGGACTTAGTGGTCTTTGGCGAAGTGGGACTGGCGGGCGAAATCCGTCCGGTACCCAGCGGCCAGGAGCGTATTTCCGAAGCGGCGAAGCACGGCTTTCGTCGGGCGATTGTTCCTGCCGCCAACGTGCCGAAAAAAGTGCCGGAAGGGATGCAGGTCTTTGGCGTTAAGAAGCTTACGGATGCTTTA
>NZ_SZWS01000055.1:138967-144820 GCF_005281245.1 Citrobacter sp. wls826 | reverse complement strand
CCTATAATAAAATACCCGCCGTCTTTCCGGCGGTATTGGGTATTACGTTTATTTTTACAGCAGGAGGCTCTTGTGTCATTTGATTATCTGAAAACTGCCATTAAGCAAAAGGGCTGTACCCTGCAACAGGTGGCAGATGCCAGTGGCATGACCAAGGGATATTTAAGTCAACTGCTGAATGCCAAAATTAAAAGCCCCAGCGCGCAAAAGCTGGAGGCGTTGCACCGGTTTCTCGGGCTGGAGTTTCCGCGCCAGCAGAAGAATATCGGTGTGGTATTCGGTAAGTTTTATCCGCTGCATACCGGCCATATCTATCTTATCCAGCGCGCGTGTAGTCAGGTCGATGAACTGCATATCATCATGGGGTATGACGACACGCGCGATCGCAGCCTGTTTGAAGACAGTGCTATGTCGCAACAGCCCACGGTGCCCGATCGTCTACGCTGGCTGCTGCAAACCTTTAAGTATCAGAAAAATATCCGTATTCATGCCTTCAACGAAGAGGGTATGGAGCCGTATCCACACGGTTGGGATGTGTGGAGCAACGGGATCAAAACGTTTATGCAGGAGAAAGGGATCCAGCCTAACTGGATTTACACCTCTGAAGAGTCAGATGCCCCGCAGTATCTGGAACATCTGGGGATCGAAACCGTGCTGGTAGATCCCAAACGAACGTTTATGAACATCAGCGGCGGGCAAATCCGTGAGAACCCGTTTCGCTACTGGGAGTATATTCCTACAGAAGTGAAGCCGTTTTTCGTGCGCACCGTGGCGATCCTCGGCGGAGAGTCGAGCGGAAAATCGACGCTGGTGAACAAGCTCGCCAATATCTTTAACACTACCAGTGCGTGGGAATATGGGCGTGATTACGTCTTCTCCCATTTGGGCGGTGATGAGATGGCGTTGCAGTATTCCGACTACGATAAAATCGCCCTGGGACAAGCCCAATACATTGATTTTGCTGTCAAGTATGCCAATAAAGTGGCGTTTATCGACACCGATTTCGTTACCACTCAGGCCTTCTGCAAAAAGTATGAAGGGCGTGAACACCCGTTTGTGCAGGCCCTGATTGACGAGTACCGCTTTGACCTGGTGATCCTGCTGGAGAACAATACTCCATGGGTGGCGGATGGCTTACGCAGTCTCGGCAGTTCGGTTGACAGAAAAGCGTTTCAGTCGCTGCTGGTCGAGATGCTGCAGGAAAACAATATCAATTTTGTGCACGTTCAGGAACCCGACTATGACGGTCGATTTCTGCGCTGCGTGGAGTTGGTGAAAGAGTTGATGGGCGAGCAGAGATAGCGTAAATGCCGGATGGCGTTGCGCTTATCCGGCCTACAAGTCGCACTAACCTCGTAGGCCGGATGAGGCGTAACGCCGCCACCCGGCGCTTAACGGTAATTACTTAGAAATACGCTTGTACTTAATACGCTTCGGCTCCAGCGCATCTGCGCCCAGCGTGCGTTTCTTGTACTCTTCGTATTCGGTAAAGTTACCTTCGAAGAACTCAACCTTACCTTCATCCTGGTAATCCAGGATGTGGGTCGCGATACGGTCGAGAAACCAACGGTCGTGCGAGATGACCATCGCGCAGCCCGGGAACTCCAGCAGGGCGTTTTCCAGCGCGCGCAGGGTTTCGATATCCAGGTCGTTGGTTGGTTCATCAAGCAGCAGCATGTTGCCGCCAACCTGCAGCAGCTTCGCCAGGTGCAGACGACCGCGCTCACCGCCGGAGAGTTCGCCTACGCGTTTACCCTGATCAACACCTTTAAAGTTGAAGCGGCCTACGTAGGCGCGGCTTGGCATCTCGGTGTTGCCGATCTTCATGATATCCAGCCCGCCGGAAACTTCTTCCCACACGGTTTTGCTGTTGTCCATGGCGTCACGGAACTGGTCAACGGAAGCTAGCTTGACGGTTTCACCCAGCGTGATGGTGCCGCTGTCTGGCTGTTCCTGACCGGACATCATACGGAACAGGGTAGATTTACCCGCGCCGTTCGGACCGATGATGCCGACGATGGCGCCTTTCGGTACGGAGAAGCTCAGGTCGTCAATCAGAACGCGATCGCCGTAGGATTTACGCAGATTGGTGACTTCAACGACTTTATCACCCAGACGTGCTCCTGGTGGGATAAACAGTTCGTTGGTTTCGTTACGCTTCTGGTATTCGGTGTTGTTCAGCTCTTCAAAGCGTGCCAGACGGGCTTTACCCTTAGACTGACGGCCTTTAGCGCCCTGACGCACCCACTCCAGCTCTTTCTCAATGGATTTACGGCGAGCCGCTTCCTGAGACGCTTCCTGCGCCAGACGCTGATCTTTCTGCTCCAGCCAGGAGGAGTAGTTGCCTTCCCATGGAATACCTTCGCCGCGGTCAAGCTCCAGAATCCAGCCCGCAACGTTGTCGAGGAAGTAACGGTCGTGGGTAATCGCCACCACGGTACCTTCGAAGTCGTGCAGGAAGCGTTCCAGCCACGCAACGGATTCGGCGTCCAGGTGGTTAGTCGGTTCGTCGAGCAGCAGCATGTCTGGTTTTTCCAGCAGCAGGCGGCACAGCGCGACGCGGCGGCGTTCACCACCGGAGAGGTTCTCAATTTTAGCGTCCCAGTCCGGCAGACGCAGGGCGTCAGCGGCACGCTCAAGCTGCACGTTCAGGTTATGGCCGTCGTGCGCCTGAATGATCTCTTCAAACTTGCCCTGTTGCGCAGCGAGTTTATCGAAGTCGGCGTCCGGCTCGGCGTACTTTGCGTACACTTCATCCAGACCCTTCAGCGCGTTAACCACTTCGGCAACCGCTTCTTCCACGGATTCACGAACGGTATGTTCCGGGTTTAGTTTCGGTTCCTGCGGCAGGTAACCGATTTTAATGCCAGGCTGTGGGCGAGCTTCACCTTCGATATCGGTATCAATGCCGGCCATAATGCGCAGCAGGGTCGATTTACCCGCGCCGTTCAGACCAAGTACACCGATTTTGGCGCCAGGGAAGAAGCTCAGTGAGATGTTTTTAAGAATATGACGTTTCGGCGGAACGACTTTGCCGACACGATGCATGGTATAAACAAATTGGGCCACGTTGGACTCGCCTCTTTATTTATCCCGTCATACTTCAAGCCGCAGATGCGTTGGCTGTGAGTTACTCGGCTCATCCATGAGCCTCGCCCTTGCGGGCCGCTGCTCCGCAGCGTTCAAATCTGTTCCTGACAGATTTGTCGTTCCCCCCAGTCACGCACTATGTACGCTCAGGGGATTTACTCCCTCGCCGCCTTGCTGCAACTTGAATTATTTAGGGCTAATTATTGGTAAATAGTTATCAAAGGCGAAGTGTAGCCTTTTTCATTGCCCAATCCCAGCCAGCAGATCTCACTCGCAACAAAAGTAAAAAAGTGTCCGTGACGTGGCGCATTCTGCAATGTCTGGTTAGCATGAACTAATTAAGCGGCATGATGCTGCACAGACGTAACATGAGAAGAGGAAGAGCTTGTGGACAAAGCCAATCAATTTACCTGGCGCCTGCTGGCGGCCAGCGTATGTCTGCTGACGGTCAGTCAAGTGGCGCGAGCCGATTCCCTGGATGAGCAGCGCAGTCGCTATGCGCAAATTAAACAGGCCTGGGATAACCGACAGATGGATGTCGTAGAGCAGATGATGCCCGGCCTGAAGAATTATCCTCTGTATCCTTATCTGGAATATCGTCAGATTACTGACGATCTGATGAATCAGCCTACCATTACCGTTACCAATTTTGTGCGCGCCAACCCGACGCTGCCCCCCGCGCGTACTCTGCAATCACGTTTCGTGAATGAACTGGCGCGACGGGAGGACTGGCGTGGACTACTGGCGTTCAGCCCAGAAAAACCGGGTACCACGGAAGCGCAATGCAACTATTACTTTGCGAAATGGAGCACCGGGCAAACCGAAGAGGCCTGGCAGGGCGCGAAAGAACTGTGGTTGAGCGGGAAAAGCCAGCCCAACGCCTGTGACAAATTATTCGGCGTATGGCGCGCCTCAGGAACTCAGGATCCGCTGGCGTATCTGGAGCGTATTCGTCTGGCGATGAAAGCCGGGAATACCGGTCTGGTCACGGCGTTGGCTGGACAAATGCCCGCGCAATACCAAACTATCGCTTCGGCGATCATCGCGCTGGCCAACGATCCGAATTCGGTGATGACCTTTGCACGCACCACTGGCGCGACGGATTTCACCCGACAGATGGCGGCGGTGGCTTTTTCCAGCGTGGCGCGTCAGGACGCGGAAAATGCCCGCCTGATGATCCCGTCTCTGGCGCAGGCGCAACAGCTGAATGACGAGCAAACCCAGGAGCTGCGCGACATCGTCGCCTGGCGTCTGATGGGTAATGACGTTACCGATGAGCAGGCCAAATGGCGCGATGACGCCATTATGCGCTCGAATTCCACCTCGCTTGTGGAGCGCCGTGTGCGCATGGCGCTGGGAACCGGCGATCGTCGTGGTCTGAATACCTGGCTGGCGCGTCTGCCAATGGAAGCAAAAGAGAAAGATGAGTGGCGATACTGGCAGGCGGATCTGCTGCTTGAGCGCGGGCGCGAGGCGGAAGCCAAAGAGATCCTGCACCAGCTCATGCAGCAGCGCGGTTTCTATCCGATGGTGGCGGCACAGCGTCTGGGTGAAGAGTACGAGCTGAAAGTGGATAAAGCCCCGGCAAACGTTGACTCTGCGCTGACTCAGGGACCGGAAATGGCACGTGTGCGCGAGCTAATGTACTGGAACCTGGACAATACCGCGCGCAGTGAATGGGCGAATCTGGTCACCAGTCGCACGAAGTCTGAGCAGGCTCAGCTGGCGCGTTACGCGTTCAACAATCACTGGTGGGATCTGAGCGTACAAGCGACGATCGCCGGTAAGCTGTGGGATCATCTGGAAGAGCGTTTCCCACTGGCCTACAAGGATCTGTTTACACGCTACACCAGCGGCAAGGATATTCCGCCAAGCTATGCGATGGCGATAGCGCGTCAGGAAAGCGCCTGGAACCCGAAAGTAAAATCGCCGGTTGGTGCCAGCGGGCTGATGCAGATTATGCCGGGCACGGCGACGCATACGGTGAAAATGTTCACGATTCCAGGTTACAGCAGCCCGAGCCAACTACTGGATCCTGATACCAACATCAACATTGGTACCAGCTATTTACAGTATGTCTATCAGCAATTCGGCAATAACCGCATTTTTGCGTCGGCGGCCTATAACGCTGGACCGGGGCGCGTTCGCACCTGGCTTGGCAATAGCGCGGGTCGTATCGATGCTGTCGCGTTTGTCGAAAGCATTCCATTCTCTGAGACGCGTGGCTACGTGAAGAACGTGCTGGCTTACGATGCGTACTATCGCTATTTCCTTGGTGATAAGCCGGGGTTGATGAGCGACGCAGAATGGCAACGTCGTTACTGATCGTGTCGGTTGTGTTATGCTATCGTACTCGTTAAAGAGTACAAAAGGGGGAGGCAAGCACGCTTCCCCCGCAACGATGGCGATAACTTATGACTCAGCAATCACCCTATTCGGCAGAGATGGCAGAACAGCGTCACCAGGAGTGGTTACGTTTTGTCGATCTACTTAAACACGCCTATGAACAAGACTTACACCTGCCCCTGCTCAATTTGATGTTAACGCCGGATGAGCGCGAAGCGCTGGGCACGCGCGTGCGTATCATTGAAGAGCTGCTGCGCGGCGAGATGAGTCAGCGCGAGCTTAAAAACGAGCTCGGGGCGGGGATCGCCACCATTACACGGGGGTCGAACAGCCTCAAATCTGCACCGGTGGATCTACGTCATTGGCTGGAGCAGGTGCTGCTAAAAAATGCCTGATGGCACTTCGCTTATCAGGCCT
>NZ_SZWS01000055.1:125401-138915 GCF_005281245.1 Citrobacter sp. wls826 | reverse complement strand
GCGGTTGTGGCCGGATAAGGCGAAGCCGCCATCCGGCACAACGCTATAAATACACTGCGTTATGAAACGGGCTGAGCGCCAGAATCACCGCCTGGTGGTATACGCTTGAGCGCGTCAGCTTGCCCGCGGTAAAGACGCCGATAGCGCCCTCTTTACGGCCAATCTCATCAATACCCGTGTAGTCCGACATCACCGGACCGAGCGCTTCGCCTTGACGGACTCTGTCGAGAATGACAGCTGGCAATGGCAGCGTGGCTGAACGGGCTTCGCCGCGCTGGACGCCATTATCAATCACCACCCAACTGAAGGTCGCATCGTCGTCAATACCCGCTTCAATAGCGACCCAGAAATCAGCCTGCGGGTGCAGACGGCGCGCATTATCAACGCGATTTCGTGCGCCAGTGCGCGTTTCCTGGTTTCCGAAAGGTTGTTCCGGCACGCCACTCTCGACGGCGACGGGGTCAATATGGCAGGATCCTTCCCCGAAAATCTCTTCAAATGCCCGCAGAATTGCCTGAATTTTGGCAGGATTGGTGGTCGCAGAGATAACCTTGTGCATAATTAAGCTCAGTTTGAAAATTCATCGCATCGCAGTATAACGGAAAAAAAGCATGTTACAGGTATACCTTGTTCGCCATGGCGAAACGCAGTGGAACGCCGAGCGACGTATTCAAGGCCAGTCAGACAGCCCACTGACCGCTAAAGGTGAACAGCAAGCCATGCAGGTGGGCGAACGCGCCCGCACGTTTGGTATTACGCATGTCATCAGCAGCGATTTAGGTCGTACACGACGCACCGCAGAAATCATCGCCCAGGCCTGTGGCTGTGATATCACCTATGACTCACGTTTGCGCGAGCTGAATATGGGCGTGCTGGAGCAACGCCATATCGATACGCTGACGTCGGAAGAAGAGGGCTGGCGTCGCCAGTTGGTGAACGGTACGGTGGAGGGGCGTATTCCTGAAGGGGAATCGATGCAGGAACTGAGCGATCGCGTCCACGCGGCGCTGGCATCCTGTCTGGAGCTGCCGCCGGGGAGTCGTCCGCTGCTGGTCAGTCACGGTATTGCACTGGGTTGCCTGGTGAGTACGATTCTGGGATTACCGGCATGGGCTGAACGTCGCCTGCGTTTGCGCAACTGTTCTATTTCTCGCGTCGATTACCAGGAAAGTTTGTGGCTTGCGCCGGGATGGGTAGTTGAAACGGCAGGGGACATCTCACATCTGGACGCCCCTGCGTTAGACGAACTGCAGCGCTAGCGGCGAATCGGAATCAGGAATTCGCAGCGCAGGTTGATCGGGCGATCTCCCGCTTTGGCATCTTCTGCCGGGTAGTATCGCTCGATATCCTGCCCTTTACGGCGCGTCAGGTTCAGCATTGGCATGCATGTGCCGTAAACCGTCAGGATAAACTCCTGTACACCGGTCCCCAGCCCTTCATAGGTAAACATCACATACTCGCCGCCCTGTAGCAGGATAGGCTGTGCCGACGGCACATAACCATTGGCCTGTTCCGGCGTCAGTGCTGTGGTGTAAAACACTTCCTGCTCGTCATCTTTTTCAATGCTCGGACGCGTTTCGTTCAGCCCGTACAGCACCGGTGGGATCGCAGGAGCCTGGCTAAGGAAGTCGCGCCAGAACTGAATTCGCATTTCATGACGGAAATCTGAAATCTGCTCCAGCGAGCAGGAATAGCTTTGCGTGGTGCCAAGCAGTTGCGTATCTTCCAGCGTGACAAACTCGTGCGCAGGCATGGCAAATTCACCCAGTCGCATAGGCGGGCGAATACCAAACGCGCTCCATTCCGGCGAACGGCGATACAGCGCAGGCGTCTGGGAAAACTGTTTCTTGAACGCGCGGGTAAAGGTTTGTTGAGAGTCAAAGCGATATTGCAGCGCAATATCCAGAATTGGGCGTGCAGTCAGGCGCAGCGCCACTGCGGATTTCGATAAACGACGGGCGCGGATATAGGCGCCAATAGCATGGCCCGTCACGTCCTTAAACATTCTCTGCAGGTGCCACTTGGAATAGCCTGCTTTTGCCGCCACATTGTCAAGCGACAAAGGCTGATCCAGATGACCTTCCAGCCAGATTAATAGGTCGCGAATAATGCCAGCCTGATCCATAAAATATCCTCATCCTTTCAACAACGAGTACCTGACGTCAGGTATGAGGATAATAGCATTTTTTGCTGTTTTAGCATTCAGTGTTTTTTTTGCTCATAAATGCTTTTTTCGATCATTCGAAAGCGTGATTATTGTAATCCTGTGATCTGTATACGTTTTATCTTAGAATGTCGAATAATTACACAGAGTAACTTTTAAAAATGGTAACAATATGAAATATAAGAGCTTAATCATTTCCTCAATTCTGCTGATGTTAGCGCAGGTCGCCCATGCGGAGCAGATTGGATCTGTCGATACGGTGTTCAAAATGTTTGGGCCGGATCATAAAATTGTGGTCGAAGCGTTTGACGATCCTGATGTTACCAACGTGACCTGCTACGTGAGCCGGGCGAAGACCGGCGGCATCAAAGGTGGGCTGGGGCTGGCGGAAGATACCTCCGATGCCGCCATTTCCTGTCAGCAGGTGGGGCCGGTAGAACTGAGCGACAGAATCAAGAACGGCAAAGCGCAGGGCGAAGTGGTATTTAAAAAACGTACCTCGCTGGTGTTTAAATCCTTACAGGTCGTGCGTTTTTACGACGCGAAACGTAATGCACTGGCCTATCTGGCCTATTCAGATAAAGTGGTCGATGGATCGCCCAAAAATGCCATCAGCGCGGTGCCCATCATGCCGTGGCGGGAATAACAAGGAAGCAAAATGCAACAACCGTTGATCTGGTTGGTTGAGGATGAGCAGGGCATTGCCGATACGCTCATCTACATGCTGCAGCAGGAAGGTTTTAGCGTGGAAGCGTTTGAGCGCGGGTTACCTGCGCTGGAGAAATCTCGCCAGCGTTGTCCTGATGCAATCATTCTGGATGTCGGGCTACCGGATATCAGCGGTTTTGAACTGTGTCGACGCCTGCTGGAGCGGCATCCAGCGTTGCCGATCCTGTTTCTGACCGCGCGTAGCGATGAGGTGGATCGCCTGCTGGGGTTGGAAATTGGCGCGGATGACTATGTTGCCAAGCCTTTCTCACCGCGCGAGGTGTGCGCCCGCGTGCGTACGTTGCTGCGGCGGGTGCAGAAATTCTCTGCTCCTTCATCGACGACGCGCTGCGGTGATTTTGAACTTAATGAGCTGGCCGCGCAGATTACCTGGTTCGGCAAGCCGTTAAACCTGACGCGCTATGAATTTCTGTTGCTGAAAACGCTGCTGTTGTCGCCGGGGCGCATTTACTCACGCCAGCAGTTGATGGATTTAGTCTGGGCCGATGCACAGGACACCTTTGACAGAACGGTCGATACCCACATTAAAACGCTGCGCGCCAAGCTGCGGGCTATCAACCCTGAGCTTTCCCCCATCAATACGCATCGCGGTATGGGATATAGCCTGAGGAGCGTCTGATGCGCATTGGCATGCGTTTGTTGCTCGGCTATTTTCTGATTGTTGCCGTCGCCGCCTGGTTCGTTTTGTCGATCTTTGTACAGGAAATTAAACCAGGCGTCCGCCGGGCAACCGAAGGCACTTTGATTGATACCGCCACGCTGCTGGCTGCGCTGGCGCGCGATGACTTGCTCTCTGACTCTCCCGCCAACGGCAAGCTGGCGCAGGCATTTTCGCAACTGCATAACCGCCCATTCAGCGCCAATATCAGCGGCATTAACAAAGTCCGTAATGAATACCATGTCTACATGACGGACGCGCAGGGTAAAGTGTTGTTTGATTCCGCAAACCAGGCTGTCGGTCAGGACTATTCTCGCTGGAACGACGTGTGGTTAACCCTGCGTGGGCAATATGGCGCCCGCAGTACGCCGCAAAACCCGAACGATCCGGAAAGTTCAGTGATGTACGTGGCCGCGCCGATCGTAGACAGCGGACGTATTATCGGAGTGCTTAGCGTCGGTAAACCGAATGCGGCGATGGCGCCGGTGATTAAACGCAGTGAACGGCGGATGCTGTGGGCCAGCGCCGTATTGCTGGGCATTGCCTTAGTGATTGGTATCGGGATGGTATGGTGGATAAACAGCTCCATTGCCCGGCTGGCGCGCTATGCCGACTCCGTTACCGAGAATCGCCCCGTCCCACTGCCTGATTTAGGCAGCAGCGAGCTACGTAAACTGGCGCAGGCGCTGGAAAGTATGCGACTGAAGCTGGAGGGCAAGAACTACATTGAGCAGTATGTTTATGCGTTAACGCATGAACTGAAAAGTCCGCTGGCGGCCATTCGCGGCGCGGCTGAGATTTTGCGCGAAGGTCCGCCGCCGAACGTGGTTGCGCGCTTTACCGATAATATCCTGACGCAAAATGCGCGCATGCAGGCGCTGGTCGAAACCCTGTTACGCCAGGCGCGGCTGGAGAATCGACAGGACATTACGTTGACGCCAGTGGCGGTAGATGCGCTGTTTGCTCAGCTCAAAGAGGCGCGTAGCGTGCAACTGGCGGCAAAAAACATCACGCTTACCATTATGCCTTCATCGCTTAGCGTCGCCGCCGATCCTGCGTTACTGGAGCAGGCATTGGGGAATTTGCTCGACAACGCTATCGACTTCACGCCACAGGACGGGACGATTACGCTGAGCGCGCATCAGCAGGATGAACTGGTCACATTGCAGATAATCGACAGTGGCAGCGGGATCCCCGACTTCGCGTTGCCGCGTATTTTTGAGCGTTTCTATTCGCTGCCCCGTGAAAATGGGCATAAGAGCAGCGGTTTAGGGCTGGCGTTTGTCAGTGAGGTTGCGCGACTGCACGAGGGGACGGTGACATTGTGCAACCGACCACAAGGCGGCGCACAGGCCTCGTTTACGCTTCACGCTCACTTCACATAACTTCAAATTCTCCGCACATAGCTGTTCTACCTTGCTGATATTGCAAAGGAGAACGCTATGTTTAAATCACCCCTGTTTTGGAAAATAGTCACCTTAGGTGGCGCAATACTGCTGCTGTTAATCCCGCTGACGATGGTCAGGCAGATCATCGTGGAGCGATCGGATTACCGCGATGAAGTCGAAGATGCTATCCGACAGAGCACCAGCGGGCCGCAAAAGATGGTAGGACCGCTGATAGCCATTCCGGTAACGGAACTTTACACCTCACTGGAGGATGGCAAAGAAATCCAGCGTAAGCGTAGCTATATCCATTTCTGGCTGCCGGAGTCGTTGGTAGTTGAGGGGAATCAGAACGTTGAAGCGCGTAAAATCGGTATTTATGAGGGCCAGGTCTGGCACAATGATGTTTCGGTGAAGGCTGAGTTTAACGCCGAACGGTTAAGTGATTTAAATCATCCAAATATCAGCATCGGCAAACCGTTTATTGTGGTTGGCGTGGGGGACGCGCGTGGGATTGGCGTGGTAAAAGCGCCGCAGGTCAATGGAACGTCGCTGGCCGTTGAGCCTGGGACGGGGCTGGATGGACGTGCGCAGGGGATCCATATTCCGCTACCCGATGCGAGCTGGGCTGAGCAAAATCTGAGCATGGCGTTGTCGCTTAATTTGAGCGGAACCGGCGATTTCTCCGTCGTTCCGGTTGGACGTAACAGTGAAATGACCTTAACCAGCAACTGGCCGCATCCCAACTTTCTTGGGGACTTCCTCCCGGCTAAGCGCGAAATTAGCGAATCAGGATTCAAGGCTCAGTGGCAAAGCAGCTGGTTTGCGAACAACCTCGGCGAGCGCTTTAACGACGAAAAGATTGGTTGGCTGGGCATGCCAGCGTTTAGCGTCGCCGTCGCCACGCCTGCAGATCAGTACCAGTTAACGGACAGGGCGACAAAGTATGCCATCCTGCTGATTGTGCTGACCTTTATGTCTTTCTTCGTCCTTGAAAGTATGACCAATCTGCGCCTGCACCCGATGCAGTATCTGCTGGTGGGGCTATCGCTGGTAATGTTTTATCTGCTGCTGCTGGCACTGTCGGAACACATTGGTTTTACGGCGGCGTGGATTACGGCAAGTCTGGTGGGGGCGTTGATGAACGGTGTGTATCTGCAGGCGATATTGCAGGGCTGGCGGAACAGTATTTTGTTCACCGTGGCGCTGCTGGGGCTGGATGGTGTGATGTGGGTGCTGCTACGTTCACAGGATAGCTCTTTACTGCTGGGAACCGGCGTGCTGTTGTTCGCGCTTTGTGGGGTCATGTTCCTGACGCGTCATCTTGACTGGCACTCGCTGGCACAGCCAAAAGCAAAGCCAAAATCTACAGAACTTCCAGAGCTTCAGCCTGCGCAGAGCGACGAATTTCGCTTGTGGAAATAGGGCTGTAGGGAAATGAAAAACGGCGCATAAAGCGCCGTTTTTATACCAGTGAGGATTGAATTAATCCTGCAGGTCGCCGCAGAAACGGTAGCCTTCACCGTGAATGGTGGCGATGATTTCTGGCGTATCCGGCGTTGATTCGAAATGCTTACGAATGCGGCGGATCGTCACGTCAACGGTACGGTCATGCGGCTTCAGTTCGCGACCGGTCATTTTTTTCAGCAGTTCTGCGCGAGACTGGATTTTGCCCGGATTCTCACAGAAGTGAAGCATGGCGCGGAATTCGCTGCGTGGCAGTTTATACTGCTCACCGTCAGGACCAATCAGAGAGCGGCTGTTGATGTCCAGCTCCCAGCCATTGAACTTGTAGCTTTCGACGCTACGGCGTTCTTCGCTGACAGTACCCAGGTTCATGGTACGGGACAGCAGGTTACGAGCACGGATAGTCAGTTCGCGCGGGTTAAACGGCTTGGTGATGTAATCGTCTGCGCCGATTTCGAGGCCGAGAATTTTATCGACTTCGTTATCACGGCCCGTCAGGAACATCAGCGCAACGTTAGCTTGTTCGCGAAGTTCACGCGCTAACAGCAGGCCATTTTTCCCAGGCAGATTGATATCCATAATCACAAGGTTGATATCATATTCAGAGAGAATCTGATGCATTTCCGCGCCATCTGTCGCTTCGAATACATCATAGCCTTCTGCTTCGAAAATGCTTTTCAACGTGTTGCGTGTTACTAACTCGTCTTCAACGATAAGAATGTGCGGGGTCTGCATGTTTGCTACCTAAATTGCCAACTAAATCGAAACAGGAAGTACAAAAGTCCCTGACCTGCCTGATGCATGCCGTAAATTAACATGATCGGCGTAACATGACTAAAGTACGTAATTGCGTTCTTGATGCACTTTCCATCAACGTCAACAACATCATTAGCTTGGTCGTGGGTAGTTTCCCTCTGGACCCGACAGTGTCAAAAACGGCTGTCATCCTAACCATTTTAACAGCAACATAACAGGCTAAGACATGCCGGACACCCAATAAAACTACGCTTCGTTGACATATATCAAGTTCAATTGTAGCACGTTAACAGTTTGATGAAATCAACGTATCCAAATGTTTGCTTTCATCACAAAATTGCAATATTACAACTAGTTGCACGAGCAAATTAATAAATGTAATGAATCCAACCGGTGCGATCCATTTTAAATTAAATTATCATGGATAAACAGAGGGATATGCAACTTTTGTTAACATAAAAAGCAATAGTACACCCGGGAAATAGTTTAGCATTTTTTAATGGATGCGAAATGCTTTTTCAGTGATTTCTGTTAAAAATATGTAAATTCGCACTGCGTAATATGTTGAAGCACGTCACATTATTCCTTGCAGACTGGCCAAAAAGAGTATCGAAATGCGTTTAACAATTATTCTGGTTGCCCCCGCCAGAGCGGAAAATATTGGTGCGGCTGCCCGCGCTATGAAGACCATGGGGTTCACCCAATTACGCATCGTTGACAGCGAAGCCCACCTGGAACCCGCCACGCGATGGGTCGCGCATGGTTCTGGCGATATTATTGATAATATTAGCGTTTTTTCAACGTTAGCGGAGGCGCTGCACGACGTAGATTTTACCGTCGCGACCACTGCGCGTAGTCGGGCGAAGTTCCATTACTACGCTACGCCGGTCGAACTGGTTCCTCTGCTGCAGGAAAAATCAACGTGGATGGATCATGCCGCGCTGGTTTTTGGTCGTGAAGATTCAGGGCTGACCAACGAAGAATTGGCCCTGGCGGATGTACTCACCGGTGTACCTATGGTGGCTGACTATCCTTCACTCAATTTGGGGCAGGCGGTGATGGTGTATTGCTATCAATTAGCAGGTTTAATACAACAACCCGTCAAAAACATTGAGGTGACGGATGAGCTTCAGCTACAGGCATTGCGCGCGCGCGTTTTGCGTTTATTAGCCACGCTGAACGTTTCTGACGACATCAAGTTGACGGACTGGCTGCAACAGCGAATGGGTCTGTTAGGGCAGCGAGATACGGCAATGTTGCACCGTTTTTTACATGATATAGAAAAAAGCATCACGAAATAAAATATCGACCTACATTTGTTGCGTGGTGTTTTGCTCTGGATTCAAGTAGGGGTGACATACTGTATTGGTCGAAACTAAAAGGGCAAGCAGTCGCTCGTGAACAAGTTTCGGAATGTGACCAATTTAAAAATTTATTGACTTAGGTCAGCAGATACTTTAACCCTAAAAGAATACAGGACAGATAATAAATAATTACAGAGCACACAACATCATGAAACGCATCAGCATCACTATTACCACAACCATCACCATTACCACAGGTAACGGTGCGGGCTGACGCGTACAGGAAACACAAGAAAAAGCCCGCACCTAAACAGTGCGGGCTTTTTTTTCGACCAAAGGCAATGAGGTAAACCATGCGAGTGTTGAAGTTCGGCGGTACATCAGTGGCAAATGCAGAGCGCTTTCTGCGGGTTGCCGATATTCTGGAAAGCAATGCCAGACAGGGGCAGGTCGCGACCGTTCTCTCTGCCCCCGCAAAAATTACCAACCATCTGGTGGCGATGATTGAGAAGACCATCGGTGGTCAGGATGCTTTAGCCAATATCAGCGACGCCGAACGCATTTTCTCTGAGCTGTTGGTGGGTCTTGCCGCCGCGCAACCGGGTTTCCCGCAGGCTCCGCTCAAAGCCTTTGTTGAACAAGAGTTTGCACAGATTAAGCACGTCCTGCACGGTATCAGCCTGCTGGGTCAGTGCCCGGACAGCATCAATGCTGCGCTTATTTGCCGTGGTGAAAAAATGTCGATCGCCATCATGGCTGGCCTGCTGGAAGCGCGCGGGCACAACGTGACGGTCATCGACCCGGTAGAGAAATTGCTGGCGGTAGGTCATTACCTCGAATCTACCGTTGATATCGCCGAATCTACGCGCCGCATAGCCGCCAGCCGTATTCCTGCGGACCATATGATTCTGATGGCAGGATTTACCGCCGGGAATGAGAAAGGAGAGTTAGTGGTGCTGGGGCGTAATGGCTCTGACTACTCTGCCGCCGTACTGGCCGCCTGTTTGCGCGCCGATTGTTGTGAGATCTGGACCGATGTCGATGGCGTATATACCTGCGATCCGCGCCAGGTACCCGACGCCCGACTGCTGAAGTCGATGTCTTATCAGGAAGCGATGGAGCTTTCTTACTTCGGCGCTAAAGTGCTGCACCCGCGCACCATTACCCCTATTGCCCAGTTCCAGATCCCGTGCCTGATTAAAAATACCGGCAATCCACAAGCGCCCGGCACGCTTATCGGTGCCAGCAGTGATGATGACGATTTGCCGGTAAAAGGGATTTCTAACCTCAATAACATGGCGATGTTTAGCGTCTCCGGCCCTGGGATGAAAGGCATGGTGGGGATGGCGGCGCGTGTTTTTGCCGTGATGTCGCGCGCAGGCATCTCGGTGGTGCTGATCACCCAATCCTCTTCTGAATACAGCATCAGCTTCTGCGTCCCGCAGGGCGACTGCGCGCGTGCGCAACGCGCCATGCAGGATGAATTCTATCTCGAACTGAAAGAAGGCTTGCTGGAGCCGCTGGCGGTGACTGAACGTCTGGCGATCATCTCGGTTGTTGGCGATGGTATGCGCACGTTGCGTGGCATCTCGGCGAAATTTTTTGCCGCGCTGGCTCGTGCGAACATTAATATCGTGGCAATCGCCCAGGGCTCGTCTGAGCGTTCCATTTCGGTAGTGGTGAATAACGACGACGCGACCACTGGCGTGCGTGTGACCCATCAGATGCTGTTCAACACCGATCAGGTGATTGAAGTATTTGTCATTGGTGTTGGCGGCGTGGGCGGTGCGCTGCTGGAGCAGCTTAAACGTCAGCAAACCTGGCTTAAAAAGAAGCATATCGATCTGCGCGTGTGCGGTGTGGCGAACTCGAAGGCCCTGCTGACCAACGTCCATGGTCTGAATCTGGAAAACTGGCAGTCGGAGTTGGAAAGCGCGAAAGAGCCTTTCAACCTGGGGCGCTTAATTCGTCTGGTGAAAGAATATCATCTGCTCAATCCGGTGATTGTCGACTGTACGTCAAGTCAGGCGGTTGCGGATCAGTATGCGGATTTCCTGCGCGAAGGCTTCCATGTGGTTACGCCGAACAAAAAGGCCAACACGTCGTCGATGGATTACTACCATCAGCTGCGTTTTGCTGCGGCGAAGTCTCGTCGTAAATTCCTGTACGACACCAACGTAGGCGCGGGCTTGCCGGTAATTGAGAACCTGCAAAATCTGCTCAGCGCGGGCGATGAACTGCAACGTTTCTCCGGCATTCTTTCTGGTTCGCTGTCGTTTATTTTCGGCAAGCTGGATGAAGGCATGAGCTTCTCCGAGGCCACCACCATGGCGCGTGAGCTGGGCTATACCGAACCCGATCCGCGTGACGATCTATCCGGTACGGACGTGGCGCGTAAGCTGTTGATCCTGGCCCGTGAAACCGGTCGTGAGCTGGAGCTTTCTGACATTGTTATTGAGCCGGTCCTGCCAAAAGAGTTTGATGATTCCGGTGATGTTTCCGCGTTTATGGCTAAATTGTCGCAGCTGGATGACGCCTTTGCCGCGCGTGTGGCGAAAGCCCGTGATGAGGGGAAAGTATTACGCTATGTTGGCAATATTGAAGAGGATGGCGTCTGTCGCGTAAAAATAGAAGCAGTAGACGGCAACGATCCGCTGTTCAAAGTGAAAAACGGTGAAAACGCGTTGGCGTTTTACAGCCACTATTATCAGCCGCTACCGTTGGTTCTGCGCGGATACGGCGCGGGTAACGACGTGACGGCGGCGGGCGTATTTGCCGACCTGCTACGCACCCTTTCATGGAAGTTAGGAGTCTGACATGGTGAGAGTTTATGCCCCGGCTTCCAGCGCCAATATGAGCGTCGGGTTTGATGTGCTCGGAGCAGCGGTAACTCCGGTGGACGGTTCGCTGTTAGGCGATGTGGTATCCGTTGAGGCGGCTGACCATTTCAGCCTTAACAACCTTGGTCGCTTTGCCAATAAGCTGCCGCCTGAGCCGCGAGAAAATATTGTCTACCAGTGCTGGGAGCGATTCTGTCAGGAGCTGGGTAAAAGCGTTCCGGTGGCGATGACGCTGGAAAAAAATATGCCGATTGGCTCCGGGTTAGGCTCCAGCGCTTGTTCCGTTGTAGCGGCGCTGGTCGCCATGAACGAGCATTGCGGTAAACCGCTCAACGATACGCGCCTGTTGGCGATAATGGGTGAGCTGGAAGGGCGTATCTCCGGCAGTATTCATTACGATAACGTCGCCCCGTGCTTTTTAGGCGGTATGCAGTTAATGATCGAAGAAAACGGCATTATCAGTCAGCAGGTGCCAGGCTTTGATGAGTGGCTGTGGGTACTCGCGTATCCGGGAATTAAAGTGTCGACGGCAGAAGCGCGGGCGATTTTACCTGCGCAGTATCGCCGTCAGGACTGTATCGCCCACGGGCGGCATCTGGCTGGGTTTATCCATGCCTGCTATTCCCGTCAGCCAGGGCTTGCCGCGAAGCTGATGAAAGATGTCATTGCTGAGCCGTACCGTACCCGCCTACTGCCAGGCTTTAGCCAGGCGCGTCAGGCGGTAGCGGAAATCGGGGCGCTGGCCAGCGGCATCTCCGGTTCGGGGCCGACGCTGTTCGCTTTGTGCGACAAGCCGGATACGGCGCAGCGTGTAGCAGACTGGCTGGGTAAAAATTATCTGCAAAATCAGGAAGGCTTTGTTCATATTTGCCGGTTGGACACGGCGGGCGCACGGGTACTGGGATAATCAATGAAACTGTATAATCTGAAAGATCATAACGAACAGGTCAGCTTTGCACAGGCCGTCACGCAAGGGCTTGGCAAGAATCAGGGATTGTTTTTTCCGCACGATTTGCCGGAATTCAATCTGTCAGAAGTCGATGAGATGTTGAACCAGGATTTCGTTAGCCGCAGCGCGAAGATCCTTTCCGCATTTATCGGTGATGAAATCCCACAGGAGATTCTGGAACAGCGCGTGCGTGCGGCGTTTGCCTTCCCGGCGCCGGTGGCTCAGGTTGCCGCGGATATCGGCTGTCTGGAGCTGTTCCACGGCCCAACGCTTGCATTTAAAGACTTTGGCGGGCGCTTTATGGCGCAGATGCTGACGCATATCAGCGGCGACAAACCGGTCACCATTCTGACGGCGACCTCTGGAGACACTGGTGCGGCAGTCGCACATGCCTTTTATGGTCTGAAAAATGTGCGCGTGGTGATCCTTTATCCGAACGGCAAGATTAGCCCATTACAGGAAAAACTGTTCTGTACACTGGGTGGCAATATTGAAACCGTGGCGATTGATGGCGATTTTGATGTCTGTCAGGCGCTGGTGAAACAGGCGTTTGATGACGAAGAGCTGAAGGTAGCTTTGGGGCTGAATTCGGCTAACTCAATCAACATTAGCCGTCTGCTGGCGCAAATCTGTTACTACTTTGAGGCCGTGGCTCAACTGCCGCAAGAGGCGCGTAATCAGCTGGTTATTTCCGTTCCCAGCGGCAACTTTGGCGATCTGACTGCCGGGCTGCTGGCAAAATCACTGGGCTTGCCGGTGAAGCGTTTTATCGCGGCGACCAACGTCAACGATACGGTTCCACGCTTTCTTGCACAAGGTGAGTGGGCGCCGAAAGCGACTCAGGCGACGTTGTCGAATGCGATGGATGTCAGCCAGCCAAATAACTGGCCGCGGGTGGAAGAACTGTTCCGCCGTAAAATCTGGCGTCTGAATGAGCTGGGTTATGCCGCTGTTGACGATGCCACTACTCAGGACACGATGCGTGAGCTGCATGAGATGGGGTACACCTCAGAACCGCATGCGGCGGTGGCTTACCGTGCGCTGCGTGACCAACTGAACCCTGGCGAGTACGGCCTGTTCCTCGGCACTGCGCATCCGGCCAAGTTTAAAGAAAGCGTTGAAGAGATTCTTGACCTGACGCTGGCTCTGCCAAAAGCGCTGGCGGAACGCGCGGACCTGCCGCTGCTTTCTCATCACCTGCCTGCTGATTTTGCTGAATTGCGCAAGCTGATGATGACCCGCGGTTAACGGTTGTGCCCGCT